>JANMWH010000164.1:0-5255 GCA_031393945.1 Polaromonas sp.
CAAGTGATTGCCAGCGGCACCCCCTTAGAGATTCGCTCAGATGCTGGTGTGCAAGCCGCTTACCTCGGGGAGGAACAGTGATGACCCAAGACCTCATCATCAACGCCCAAGGCCTTCAAACTTACTACGGTGCCAGCCACATACTGCGCGGCGTTAACTTCACCGTTGCACGCGGCGAGACCATTGGCCTGATGGGCCGCAACGGCATGGGCAAAAGCACACTGCTCAAAAGCATCATGGGCCTGGTCAAGCCGCGCAGTGGCTCGATTGAGATTGCAGGAAAAGCCATGACCGGCCAAGCGCCCTATGAAATTGCGCAGCTCGGTATTGCGTACGTACCCGAGGGGCGCGGTATCTTCGGCAACCTGAGCGTGACTGAAAATTTAAAGATGGCTGCGCGGGCGGGCAGGCAAGGAAGTGCCGCTGGCGGCACGGGCCAGCGAGCCGACTGGACTTACGACCGAGTGCTAGAAACTTTCCCCAGATTAAAAGAGCGCCTAAACCACGGCGGTCAACAACTCAGCGGTGGCGAGCAGCAAATGCTCACCATCGGCCGCGCGCTGATGACCAACCCCGATGTGCTGATCCTCGACGAAGCCACTGAAGGCTTGGCCCCGCTGATAGCCAAAGACATCTGGCGAATTTGTCAGTTAATCAAAGGCACCGGCATCAGCACCGTCATCGTCGACAAAAATCACAAACATGTCACGCAAATCACCGACCGCAATGTGATTTTGGTCAAGGGTGAAGTGGTGTTTGAGGGCACCTCAGCAGCGCTGAATGCCCAGCCTGATTTGCTTCAGCAATACCTTGGCGTTTGAACCAATGCAGACGCATCAATTGTTGGTTGGCGCTGCAGCAGGCGCTGCGGTCGTTTGGCCAAGCAACTGCTTGCGCAAGTCGGCGCGCTTGGTGCCTTCGTCGAGCCAAATTGCAAAGAACGCATCGCCAAAAGCTGGGTCGTTGATTTCAGAGATCAAACGCGAGTTAAAAAAGAAACGCGTGCCCACTTTTGGGACGTGCAACCCGGTTAGCCGGTCTCCCGTTACCACCGACGGAAAAGTGCGCTGCATTTCAAGCGTCCAGGACTTGACTTGCGCTTCGCTCAGTTTGCGCAAGCGCGCCATTTCAACCAGCGAAACATTGACAATTTCCTCTGCCTTGATGCCTGTGTTGTATACAATTTCCAGCGCATACAAGCCCTTGGCAGTGAACGGATTTGCCCCAGCCGCGGTCGGGCCGCTGTTCCACAAATGGGCGTCGTACGCTTTGAAGCCGAAAAATCGCAACGCGCCGGCTCCCATCAATTGCCAGGGCGCACCGCTGCCGATTGCACCGAGTTCAGGCGGCGCTTTTGCAGCAACTGCTCGCGGCGGCGATTGAGCAAAAGTCAACGCACCGTGCGCCAGCAAAGCGGCGCTGCTAGCGCGCTGCGCGAACTGGCGGCGATTCATTGGCTGTGCTTGCATGGTGTGTCCTTTTCGGTTTTAAATAGCAATTGCTACTAATTGATGCGATATTTACTAGTAAGTATTTATTGTGACTGATTGGTATTAATGTTGCAAGCCTTCAATTTTTGACTCGCCACAAACTGCTTCCCAACTCTTCACAAAGTGCACTGAGTTCAATAAAAACACTAAAGTTATCAATACAAAAACAGAAAGAGCCAGCCGTATGCACACCCAAGTCGCCATCATCGGCGCCGGCCCGGCGGGCTTGCTGCTGGGCGCGCTGCTGCATAAGGCGGGCATCGACAACATCATCATTGAACGGCAAAGCGCAGACTATGTTTTGCAGCGCATTCGTGCGGGCATTTTGGAGCAAGGCACGGTTGACATGCTGCACAGCGTTGGCGCCGGCGCGCGTTTGCAGTCTGAAGGCGTTGTGCATCACGCGATTGAGCTGGTGTTTAAAAACGCCCGCCACAGCATTGACGTTGCCGGCCTCACGGGAGGCAAAGTGGTCACCGCCTACGGCCAAACCGAAGTCACGCATGACCTGATGGCCGCCCGAGCGGCACTGGGCTTAACCACGGTGTACGGCGCGAGTGACGTCGAAGTGGTTGACTTCGACTCGGCCCAGCCAAAGGTGCGTTACGTTAAAGACGGGCAGCACCATGAATTGGCTTGCGACTTCATCGCGGGCTGCGACGGCTTTCACGGTGTGTGCCGCGCCAGCGTGCCGAAAAGCGCTATTGAACAGTTTGAACGGGTCTACCCGTTTGGCTGGCTGGGCGTGCTGGCTGATGTGCCGCCCGTGTCTACCCACGCGATTGTGTATGGCAACAGCCCGCGCGGCTTTTCACTTTGTTCCATGCGCAGCATGACCCGCAGCCGCTACTACGTGCAGTGCCCCATGCTAGACAAAGTTGAGCAGTGGAGCGACGCTGCCTTTTGGGACGAGCTGCGCGCCCGGCTCGACCCCGAGCTGGCCGAGCGCATTGTGACCGGCCCGTCGATTGAAAAAAGCATCGCCCCGCTGCGCAGCTTTGTGGCCGAGCCGATGCGCTTTGGCCGCTTGTTTTTAGCCGGCGATGCGGCGCATATCGTGCCGCCAACGGGGGCCAAGGGGCTGAACCTGGCGGCGTCTGACGTGAAGTATTTGTCTGATGCGTTTATTGGTTTTTATGCGGACAAGTCCAGCGCAGGCATTGACGGGTATTCGCAGCGTGCGCTCAGCCGAGTGTGGAAGGCCGAGCGCTTTGCTTGGTCACTAACCAGCCTGATGCACCGCTTTCCTGAAACCGACGCCTTCGGCCAAAAAATGCAAGAAGCCGAGCTGGACTACTTGGTGCATTCAAAAGCGGCATCTACAGCGCTGGCAGAAAACTACGTGGGTCTACCGCTTTAAACGCATAAATTGAGCTATTTTCAATACTTTTTATCCCTGTAGCCTAATAAATACGGGCGTGAGCAGCTCTTAAATATATAGCACATGACAACTCCAAAAACACCTGCGCTGCGCCCTTTGAAAGGCATGCGTATCGTCAGCCTGGCGCTCAATCTGCCCGGCCCAGCAGCGCTAATGCGTTGCCAGCAAATGGGCGCCAGTTGCGCCAAGTTCGAGCCGCCCTCTGGCGACCCGATGCGGCTTTACAACCCGCCCGCTTATGCGGCGTTGCACAGTGGCGTACGTGTGAGCGAAGCAGACCTGAAAACCCCAGCGGGCCAAGCCAGGCTGCACAAGGCACTCGCCAAAGCCGACGTACTGCTGACTTCATTTCGCCCGTCTGCTTTGGCCAAGCTGGGTTTAAATTTCAACGCGCTGCAAAAGCTGCACCCGCAGTTGTGTCAGGTCGCCATCGTCGGCGGGGTGGGCGAACGGGCTGAAGAGCCGGGTCACGATTTGACTTATCTGGCTGAGCAGGGTTTGGTCACCGGGCTCGACTTGCCGCCTACGCTGTACGCCGACATGGGCGGCTCAGTGATGGCGAGCGAGGCGGTACTGAGCGTGTTGATGCAACGCGCCACCAAAGGCAAAGGCTTGTTCACTGAAGTCGCGCTAAGCGGTGCGGCCGGCTATTTGGCGCTCCCCCGCGCTTGGGGCTTGACGTTGCCGGGCGCAGCCGTCGGCGGTGGGCATGCGGGCTACCAAATTTACGCATGCTTGGGCGGCCGCGTTGCAGTTGCCGCGCTAGAGCCACACTTTGCCGTGCGACTTTGCGCCGCAGCAAACATTGCATTGACCAACCCAAAAGACATGTTTGCACCCGCTACCCAGCTACGCTTAAGCAAGTATTTCAAACGCCAAAACTGCGCCGATTTGGCAACACTGGCGTTGGCGCACGACATTCCGCTGCACGCTCTACCCGACTACAAGTGATGTGTTGAAGCCCAGGTCAAACTAAGCAAGTTCGGTCGCACAGCAACATTCCACTAAACTTCAAAGTAGTTAAAACAACAAGGACACCACATCATGGGCGCGCAATGGAAAGCAAAGGGCAAAGAGCTGGCAGCCAATGCCAGGGGCCGGATTTTTGGCAAGCTGGCCAAAGAAATTATGGTGGCGGCGCGCGCTGGGGCTGACCCGGCATCTAACGCCAAGTTGCGTTTGGTGGTGGAGCAGGCGCGCAAAGTCAGTATGCCCAAAGACACGCTTGACCGCGCGATAAAAAAAGGCTCAGGCACCGGCACTGATGCCGTGCATTTTGAGCATGTTATTTACGAAGGCTTTGCGCCGCACCGCGTGCCGCTGATGGTGGAATGCCTGACCGACAACTTAAACCGCACTGCGTCTGAAATGCGTGTACTGTTTCGCAAAGGTCAGCTGGGCTCGTCCGGCTCAGTCTCGTGGGACTTTGACCACGTCGGCATGATTGAAGCTGAACCCACCGCCGCTGGCGCAGATGCCGAGACAGCCGCGATTGAGGCCGGTGCGCAAGATTTTGAGGCGGGCGAAGAAGACGGCCACACCCTGTTTTTAACGGACCACGCCGACCTGGACTTGGTCAGCCGCGCCCTGCCCGAGCACGGCTTTACCGTGCTGTCGGCCAAGCTGGGCTACAAGGCCAAAAATCCGATTGACCCAGCCTCTTTAAGCGCTGCCGACATGCACGAGGTTGAAGCCTTTTTAGCCGCGATTGACGCCAACGACGATGTGCAGACCGTGTTTGCGGGCCTGGCAGGTTGATTCGGTCATCCGCTGACATGAAGTCGGCGTTAGTTCGCGTCAAGGTCGTCGCGGGTTGACCATAGACTGCAACCGCGTAAAGCTTCAAGCCACCTCAACCCACCTCAAGCCCACATGAAAAAAACAATCACTTCAATTGTGTTGGCCGCGTTAGCGTTCAGCGCATTCGCGCAAGAGCCGCTAACCACTGTGCCCAGCGTCGACGTACCGCGCTACCTCGGCACCTGGTACGAGATTGCCAAGTTTCCCAACCGCTTTCAAAAAATGTGCGCCAGCAACACTAGCGCGCAGTACAGCGCACGGACTGACGGCACCTTAAGCGTGCGCAACCGCTGCCTTGACTCCGACGGAAAACTCAATGAGGCGGAAGGCCAGGCGCGGCAAATCGGCAACGCCACCTCTCCCAAGCTGGAAGTCCGCTTTGCCCCGGCGTGGCTGTCGTTTTTACCGTTTGTCTGGGGCGACTACTGGGTGATTGATTTGGACGCAGACTACCAACTGGTGGCAGTCAGTGAGCCAAAACGCGAGTTTTTGTGGGTGCTGTCCAGAACCCCTACCGTCAGCGCCAAGGCTTATGACGAACTGTTGGTGCGCTTGCGTACAAAGTCAATAGACACCAGCAAACT
>JANMWH010000229.1:0-6574 GCA_031393945.1 Polaromonas sp.
CAAGCGATGGGGGGCGTTTTATCGATTGACGTGCGGGTGCATATGTTTTCCAGTACCGATAACGCCGGCTTGCCGGTGGTATGGGTGGTTACCCGCAAAAAGGTGGATGCGTTGTCAAGCAGATTGAGTGGATTCGGTGCACTAAGCGGGTTTGGTGCAGCGAGCGGGTTTGGTGCATCAGCTGCACCCAACGACGCTCAACCCTCTAGCGCAAGCCGCAGCGCGCGAACCATCCCGCCGCCAGCTCAACGCCGACCGATTCAGAGTATTTCGTCTGACTTCGACATGTCGATCTAAATTGGCTGCGCGGCAGGGCGCGGGGCGGGTTTTAAAGAAAAAAAGTAGCTGTAGCCCAGTAAATACAGGCGTAAAAAGCTATAAAAATAATAGCTGGTTGACACCTTTTGATGACAACTCTTGATGACAATTCTCAACGGGCTGCAACCGCCAGATCTTCCAGCGCCTTCAGGTCACTGCCCAGGTAGTTTTTTAAAAAATCAACAAACAGCTGCACCTTCAATGGCTTGCCTTTTCGCAGCGCCACTACGGTATAGATAGCTTTGGTGACTTCCAGTTCGGGCATGACTTTGACCAGTCGCCCGCTGGCCATGTGGCTGGCGCAGTACCAGTACTTCATGCGGCCAATGTACTCACCGCTCAGCACGGCGCGCAGCGCTACCTCTGTATCGTTGGTGGGAAGTTTGGTAACGGCATAGGCGATTTCGCCTTTGGCGTTGGCCAGCACTACTTGTTCATGCAGATGGTAGTCGTAGCCGACTTCGGTGATGGGCAATTTGGCCAGCGCGTAAATACTGTCGGGCGTGCCGTACTTTTTTAAAAAATCGGGTGTGGCTACAAAGCCCAGGCGCAGCTCACCAAGCTTGGACACCACCGCGCGGTCTTCAAGCGGCATACCCATGCAGATGCCCACGTCAAAGTCGGTGTCGGCCAGCGCAAAGGGTTTGGAGTCTAGCTTTAACGACACCTGCAAATGCGGGTGCAGCACGCCAAAAGCCACCACCAAGTCGGCCACAAACTGCCGTCCAATGGCGGGCGGGCACAGCACCCTCAGCTGGCCGCGCACTTCTACGCTGTAGCGGCTCATGGTTTGGCGCCCGGCTTCTAAAGCGCCTATTGCCTTCAGCACGTAATGCAAATACGCTTCGCCAGCTTCCGTCAACCGCAAATTGCGGGTGTCGCGCTCAAGCAAGCGCACGCCGAGGGTGGTTTCCAGCTCATCGAGGTGGCGGCTAACGGTGCTGGCGTTCACGCCCAGTGATTGCGCCGCCCGGGTAATGCTGTTTTTCTCGGCAACGACTGAAAAATAAAGGGCGCGTGTGGCGTCGACGTGCGAGAAAGCTTGCAGCTCGCTACCGCCAAGTTTGGATTTACGGGTGGGTGGCATGAGGAAATAAAAATTAACGCGGCACAGCACTGGCTACTGTTCAAACGGCACTGCACTGCCGCTGCAATATCGTCCTGCCCAATGCAAAACTCTGACGGGCTATCTGTATACGCGCCGCATAGGACAGACGCACACGAGAAGAGAGAAACCGCCTAGAACAAGTAATCTTCGAGACACCCTACAAAGCAAAGTTCAATTAGACCTAACAAGACACGGCATAGTCGAATCTATTTGCAAAACAGTCTTGCATTATTTTTCGATTGCCAGCCGCTGTGAGCGTCAGTAACATGATTATCGTAAAGCGGAACTTGCAGTGTTAACGACAGCAAGTCGACTGTCACTGCTACTTTTTAGCCCACGCTCGTCAGCACGTAATACCAAAGCACCCAATCAATGATTTTCACGAAAACCAACCTCGGCCGCATGTTGGCATTTGACCCTCAGTCCAGCTTGTCTCGCTCCGAAAAAGCCCTGCTGCGGCTCATTGACGGCAAGACACGCTTGACCACGTTAAGCAGCACCATGGACCCCGCAGATTGCTCTATTGAGCTGATTGAAGCGCTGCTTGATAAGGAACTGATTCAGCTGGCCAAAACAGGGCCTGGCTTGGTTGGCGGGTCGGTAAAAGACGAGAATGCACAGCCAGGTCGCGCGCGCCATTTGGCGCTGGTCTTGCCGCACTACGACCGCACCATGCCGGCATCGTTGGCCGCGTTGCTAGAGCCTGAACGGATGTCTGATTTCAGCGATACAGCCGCGCATTCATTCGAGTACCAAGAGCGACTGGACACCGCCAAAGACAGCTTGGCCACGTTTGTGCTCACTTATCTGCCAGACGACTCTGCGCTGATGCTGCAGGAAATAAACCAAATCGCCCACAACGACCAGCTTAAAGCCACCATCGTCACGGTGCTGAGCATGGCCAACCAAAACAGCCAGACTGACCTGGGCCACACGCTAGCGTTGAATCAAACGCTGCTGCAGTTATCTGACCAGTAGTTTTTAACGATTTTCAGGCGCTTTTGGGCGTTTTCAGGCGTTTTCAGGCGCTTTCCATGCATTTTTAGGCCTGTAGCCCAACATTTACGGGCGCAAGCTGCTATCTAATTTATAGCAATCAGTGTTGATTTCAAATCGCACCCGTTCGCTAACGCGACCAGCGCTGCTGCGCAATTTCCAGCAGTCCGTCAAAAATCAGGCTTTCTACCAGCTCCACCTCGATCGACATGCTGGGCGCCATCTTCCAGCCTGCGCCGCCGGTCATGATGCAAATCGGCGCCTGGCCGCAGCGCTGAGCCAGGTTGTCTGCCATGCGCTGCACGGCCCCGGCAATGGCGAAGGTACCGCCGCTGGTCAACGCGTCGCTAGTATTGGTGGGGAAGTCTTGCACCTCGCCAGTGGGCACGTGCAGGCCTGCGGTGCCAGACTCCAGTGCGCGCAGCATGATGCCGTGGCCCGGCAAAATAATGCCGCCTAAAAACCGGCCGGTCTCGTCAATGGCTTCCACCGTAACGGCTGTGCCCACCATGACCACAATGCAAGGCTTGGCCGCACCACTTGCAAGTACGCGGTGGCGTGCGCCAATCATCGCCACCCAGCGGTCAGCACCCAGGCGCGCCGGAAAGTCGTAGCCATTGACCACGCCCGCCTCAGCGGCGCCAGGCACTACCCAGCGGGGCACGGCTTCCCACAAATCAAGCTGCTCGACCACGCGGCGCCGAATGGCGTCACCGGCCACGATGCAGCCCAAAATATGCTGCGGCGCGGCCAGCTCGCGCCACTCGCCCTCGGCCAGCTTGTCGATATTTTCTAAAAACACTGCGCCTTGCGCCAGCAGCACCGCGCCGCGGCTGGGCGATGCGTAGTGCGCCCATTTCAGGCGGGTGTTGCCAACATCAAGCGCAAGGAAGGTCATGGTGCTGAATTATGAACAGGTTTAAGCCGAATCCAGCTGCACAGACGGAACTGGTCAGATGAGTCCGAACCAGCATGCGCGCTGTATGGCGGCTAATTTGTTGTCAACCTTGAGCCGACTCATAGCGTTCGCCAGGTGAAAGTTGACCGTTCGCTCGCTGCAAAAAAGATGCTCGCCACTTTCCCGGGCGGTCAGGCCCCTAAACGCCAGTTGCAAGCACTCCAGCTCACGCGGGCTCAATGGGTTACGCGCCTCAGCCAGTGCACGCTTTAGCAGCGGCCAAATGTTAAGCGCCGACCAGGCCAGTAGCGCAGCTTCACTGCGGTCAACCCACTGGCGCGGACTGAACAAATAGCATTCAAACGCCCGGCCCACGGCCAACGGAAACGCTATGCGCACCACACTTTGGTAGCCATGCGCAAGCCACAACCTGCGCCAACGGCTCATGTTTTCAAATGCGGTTTTTGAAATGTCTTGCCACGCCACCAAAGGTGCGTCTGAGTCGCGCCAGGGTGCGCCAAAGTCGCGGCTCTCAGCCAGGGCCTCCGCCGCATCCAGCAAGCGTGGCGGGTGCAGCGCCAGCACCAGCCGGTCCTCTTGCCCGCCAAAGGGGTCAGGGCCGAGAACCATCAAGGCCTCCACCGAAAATTCACGCAAACCGCCAAGCCAGTCGTTGACCACTGCGTCAGCATTCACACTGTCAAAGTTAGCAGGTAGTTGCATCGGTTTTGATTAAAAAGAACAAGGACAATGGGCAAATGGGAAATCAAAAAACAACGAGCCGCTTACTTTGGATCCGCAGGATCGAGGCATCTAAATTGCTCACAGCAACTTCAAAATTTCGGTTTGGCGTGAAGCCCAAGCTCCAATGGTTGCGGGAAGAAGTTGTCAATGCGCCGTTTGAGCCTATTTTGCATCCTTCGTCACGGAGACTGTGGTGGCTGGGCTTGTCCATTTTTGCGGGCAATGCCGTGTTCGCATGGATTTGGTCGGTCTGGCTGCCGCAGCCTTATGAAAATTTGGCATTACGGTTCATCGCGAGCGCTTTGGGCTTGGCTTTGATGGTGCCCAAAATCAATCATGATCCCGACAGCCTTTTGGCCCAGCGCGTTTTCAACATCGTGTTCTGGCTGGAGCTGCCGGTATTTTTCACCTGGATGTACCTTTGCAATAGCGCCAGTCCTGTGTGGCTGGCTTCAACAGCCTCGATGCTGTTGATTTACTACCTGGTAACCGACTGGCGGTTGGCCTCGCTTGGCACGATCAATGGATTCCTTGTGTCATTGATCGCGTTCGCGCTAGCGGGACCCACGGTAGCGCCTTTTCCAGACGGGCAAATCGCTGTCCACGCAGTCGTGTTTGCGTTTGTCTGGTTCAGCGCACTGGTTCTTAATCTTTCTTCAGCAAATCTACGACGCACCCATCTGTCGCACACGCTTGCAACCATTGGCATCATGGCCCATGAACTACGCACACCCTTGTCGACCGCAGCGCTTCTTGGGGACGCCATGCAGATGGAAGTTGCGCGCTGGCCAAGTAGTCCGCTCGCGCCGCAAATAGAAAAACTTGCCGTTCGACTGCACCGATTGGTGCGTACCATGAACCATCAGATTGACACGCAAATTACCAACGCAAAACTTCGGGAACTGCCGCGCCCCACGGAACTGGTTTCAGCTACTCGTTTGGTTGCAGATGCAGTCGCCAATTATCCATACGCTTCCAGCCGTCAAGAGCGCTGCGTGCGGGTTGTTAACCACGATGAGTTCAATTTCAGGTCGTGCTCGAGACAATTCTCGCAGGTGCTGGACAACTTGATTAAAAACGCGTTGCACTCGCTGATGGCTGCTGATTCCAGTTACGCCCCCGGGGCATTGCGTATAGAAATTAGCGCACATAAAAACGACAAAAACTACGGGACGATAATTGTTGAAGATGATGGTATGGGCATCAAGCCTGAAGCACTGCTGCAGATTTTCAAACCCTTCTTTTCAAGTAACAAAGACACCGGGCATGGGCTGGGTTTGGCGTTTTGCCAACAGGTGGTGCGCAGTGCGGGTGGCAGCATTAGTGTGAAATCCAGGTTTGCGGTTGGCGCAACCTTCGTGATTGTGCTGCCAATCGCAAAATAACCTTCGAGCACAACGCGAACAACCAACATCAACAGCAAAGCCCATGACTTTCCCGCTCTACCGCCGTCCCGCCGCTGTCGTTTTTCTGGATGACGATCTTGACTATCTTGAGATGTTGGCCAACGTCATGCCGATGGACTGGTTTGTCCGCCTGATGATTCGGCCAATTGCCTGCATTGAAATGCTCGTAGCTGAAATTGCATCGGTGGAGCTAGACATGTGGAAACAGCAAGAAATCATCAACCACTGGCGAGACGGCAGCGCGTTGATTCCGCAGATCCTTGCCTACTGGCGAGACGACGGGACATCGCGGTTCTCGTTGGCGCGGGTGTTAGTGGTGGACTATTCGATGCCGGCCATGAGTGGCCTGAGGGTTCTCAGTGAGCTGACGCAGTGGCCAGGATTACGTATCTTGTTAACAGGCCGGGCCGACGAGCAGCTTGCTGTATCTGCATTTAACAGAGGCTCCATCCAGCAGTTCATACCCAAGCAATCACCGGAAATCCGGCTGCGCCTGAGTGCTGCCATCCAGCACCTGCTGCACAAACCAGACGCACGACATGAGCAAACCTGGCGCTCCACCTTGTCACGCGAGCAAAGCGCGCTGCTGAGTGACCCGACCATCGCGGGGTCGCTTGAGAAACTCGCCGCCGAGCAAAATTGGGTAGAGCATGTCGTTATCGGCGCCCCCTTTGGCGTGCTTGCCCTTGACGCAGCCGCCAAGGTGGCTTGGCTGCAACTGGAGCCTACTGACCGGCTAATTGAACTGGCGGAAATTGCAGAGTCTCAAGGCTGGAGTGCTGAGAATGTGCAGGATGTGCGCGCCGGTAAAAAACTCATTGATGCTGAGCTCCAACTCGCCACTGGCAGCGGACAAAAACCAAGGCTGAAGGAAGCCTTCGTGATGGGCTCGGAAACAGCGCGGGTGTACGCAGCGCTGTTTGAGGTCAATCAAACGTTTTGCCCAAAACCCTCTGACAGCCACCAAGACTTCATCACCAGCCAAAGTCACCGGCACATACAAGGTTAATTCAAACCTTGCCCCGCCCGAGCACGCCGCGCGATGGGCCAGTCCCACGGTTTGACGATTTGCGCGACTTCGCGGGCTGCTGCTTCTACATGGTC
>JANMWH010000289.1:0-2145 GCA_031393945.1 Polaromonas sp.
CTCACTGAAGTAGCTGACCTGTTGGTGCTGCGCAGCTTGATGTCGCACACGCTCAAGCACCTAGCAGGGTGGGTCAAGCCCGTGAAGGTGTCGACACCCATTTATCTGCAGCCCGCCCGCGCCTTTTTACAGCGCCAGCCACTGGGTGTGGTCGGTGTGGTGTCGCCGTGGAATTACCCGGTGCAGCTTGCCCTTAGCCCGATCATCACGGCATTGAGTGCGGGCAACCGCGTAATGCTCAAGCCCAGCGAGCTGACGCCTAAAACATCAGCGCTGCTGGCTGAGTTGATTGGCAAAACCTTCGCGCCTGATGAAGTGTGCGTGGTGGAAGGCGATGGGCAATTGGCGGCGGAATTTTCCAGCCTGCCGTTTGACCATTTGTTTTTTACCGGCTCTACCGCCGTTGGCCGAATCGTGGCCAAGGCAGCCGCTGCCAATCTAACGCCGACGACGCTAGAGCTGGGCGGCAAGTCGCCGTGCATCATTGATGCCAGCTGCGACATGAAAAGCGCTGCGCTCAAAATTGCGCACGGCAAATTGCTCAACGCCGGGCAGACCTGCATTGCGCCCGATTACGTGCTGCTGCCCAAAGGGCAAGAGGCCGCTTTTAGCCACGCGTTTGCCCAAGCGGTGGCGCAACTTTTCCCCACCATTGCGGGCAACCCAGACTACGCCGCCATCATCAGCCCGCGCCACCAAGAGCGCCTGCAAGCGATGCTGGCTGCCGCCGAAGCAAGCGGCGCAAGGCTGCAAAAAATCGACACAGGCGGCGTCGCTACGACGCACCGCCAAATGGCCCCGGTGTTGGTGTTTGACGTGCCGGCGGACGCCAAATTAATGCACGAGGAAATCTTTGGCCCGGTGCTGCCTGTGGTGCCGTACGACTCGGTTGACCAGGCGATCAACTACATCAATGCCAGGGCACGGCCGCTGGCGCTGTACTGGTTTGGGCAAGACAACGCGGTGCGCGACACCGTACTGGCCCGCACCGTGAGTGGCGGCGTCAGCATCAACGACACGCTGATGCACATTGCGCATGAAAACCTGCCGTTTGGCGGCATTGGCGAAAGCGGCTGGGGCAGCTACCACGGCGAGGCCGGGTTTTTAAGGCTCACCATGCAAAAGCCCGTGCTGGTGCAATCGAGGTGGGCGCGCGGCGATTTGTTTTACCCGCCGTACGGCAAGCGGTTTGACCAGATCATGGGCTTGCTCAAGCGCTGGTTTTAAAATCTGCTTGCAAAGTTGCTATATAAATAAGAGCTGCTCGCGCCCGTATTTATTGGGCTACAGCCCTAAAATATGCCCAAAAGCAGCCTTTTTCAGACTAATTTAACCCACCGGGTGAATAACCTTGGTGTACGGATGCGGCTCACCCTCAGCCCACCAGTTGGCCCAGTAGCGCTGCTGGGCTAACGCCAGCGGGTTGGGGGTGTCGGGCTGCAGAGTTAAAAAATTGCGCGCACCAATCATGCGGTGGCTGGTGGTCGGAAACTCATGCATCGTGCCCGTGATACCGCGATCAATTGGGTCAACCCGCTGGCAGGCTTGCTCTAAAAAGAAGAGCGCCACACCCGGTGGCGGCGGGTGCACGATGCCGCTTGAAGTCAACTGATTGATCACACGCCCGTTGCTTGATGCGCTGCTGCGGTCAGACTCAATCACGCCAATGGCCGCCACATGCACGTCGCCAGACAGCAGCGTGACGCGAATGCCCTTGGCGCTGGCCGCCAGCAGCCGGTGAATCAGGCGAAGGCGTTCGGCTTTGTGCGGCGGGCTGGTCCAGTGGTCGCGCAGGTCGTCTTCCAGCGTCTGCTGGCCGGGGAATATGCCCAGCAGTTTTTCAAGCAGTTCAAAACTGGGGTGCACTACCGGAATGCTGCTCATCACAAACAGGTGCTTCATATCGCCGGTGGCTTCTTGCTCGTCAAGCCACTGGTAGACCGAGCGCCAGCTGGCCTCGCTTAGGACTTGCTCGGCGTGCAGCACGCCGCCCACGGCGTTGACATCGCCCGAGCGCGGGCTGCGCTCGCTGCGCATGTCTAGTGTGAGTAGCCCTGCCGCACCCATGCGGTAGCCGCTGCTGTGCGCGCTTTGGCCGGGCAGGGTGGCGGGCGCGTGCACGCCCGGTTGCATGATCTGCCGCTG
>JANMWH010000300.1:0-6491 GCA_031393945.1 Polaromonas sp.
AGCAGCATGCCGTGCTCGGGCCAGTTCTTCATCTCTAACGTAATAACCAGCTTGCGCCCCATGTCCAGCGCCCATTCCAGCGCTGCATCTACCAGGCAAACCAGCAAGCCCGCGTCAACAATGACCTCAACCGGCTTTAAGCCGTGGTACAGCTCCACACCGCGCTGGCGAAACAACTTGTTGCGCTCTAAAAGCGAGTCGCGCAGCAGCTCATCGAGCTTTAACTTTTCATGCGACTGGCGCAAGCGGCCACCGCCCAGGCGAGAGATTTGCTGGCTTTGCATGGCCACACCGCGTGCGGCGTCTAACGAATTGGTCAAGCGAGCAATTTGTGCGCGGCTCACGTTGCCGTCAAGCATCATCTCGTCAATAACCGCCTGCATGCTGCCCAATGAATCAGAAAGCATCGTGCCAATAACGCCGACCAACTGAAAATCCATGCGATCAACCACCGCAGACGGCGCAGTGCTGTCTTTGTGCGCAGACAACGCAGTTGGATTCGTGCCCTGAAAACTGCTTGAACGTGCCATCGATTACCTGTTACTCCTACTGTTGAAAAACTGCTGGCGACCAGCAAACCCTAGTACTTGCCACTTACCGTAGCTTAACTGACACGGCGAACTGATTTAAGTTGCAGGAAAAGGCCACCGCGCCCGCGGCAACGGCTTTTTTATGGCGGCCGATGCGGCTCATGAGCCCCCGTGGTCGCGCAACACCGCGCCAGGGCTCCTTCCAAAGCGATTTTGCACTGCAGACCAATATTTTCGGCCGTAAGCAGCTATATAAAACATAGCGAAAAGGCGGCAAACTTTAGTCAGCTGAATGGCTACCTGCCCCATGCGCAGCAACCCGCAAGACGCCAAGCCAGCGGCTCGCACCGATTACAGCGGCAGGCGTTCAGACTGTCGGCCTCTTAGCTCTGCGTTCAGCACATTGTTCAGGCGCACGTGGCACTTGAATTTGCCGGTCAAGTCGCGCAGCGTCATGGACACGATCAGGCAAATCACCGACATCAATTTGACGCCCACGGCCGGGTGCTCACGGCAGAGCTTTTGCAGCTGCGCGCGGGTCAGCATGGCGCAGCGGGTAGGCTCACTGGCCACGCCTTGAAGCGAGCGAGCCGCGCCGTCTATCAAGCTCATTGCGCCGAGTGTGCCGCCCACGCCCAGCACCGTTACGGTTACCGATTCGCCGCTACCGGGCGTGACGGCTTCAAACGTCGCCGCGCCGTCAAGCACCCACAGCATGAAGTCAACATGCGCCTTGTCGCCCTGTTCAATAATGATTTCGCGGTCGCGGTATTGGCGAGCAGCCATGTAACTGGCGGCTATTTTGGCGTCGGCCGCATTTAACGGCATCAGTACCGCCGCGCCGCACAAAATGTCTACCAGCGCATCGGTGTCGGCCGGGGTCAGCGTGTGGTGACCCGCCGCCTCAAAAGTCGATTCAGGCGGGCTGCTGCGTTGGCCAAACAGTGCTTTCAGCATGATGCTGTACTCTTGAATAAGTTGGGTTTTAGGTGCTGCGTGTATCGCCGTCCAGTACCGTAATGGCCGCAGCGCGCGCCGATGCAGCGCCAGCCTGGCGCCTTAAAAGAAAAACTGCAGCATGTGCCTTCGTCGTTCATTTTTTACCTTCCTCAAAGCTCACTGCGTAACGCGCAGTGCAATTGACTGAGTACCCCAACCGTTGCGCAGAGCGCGCCGCCAGGCATGCGCCTGCGGGCAGTGCCTGTAAGTTTGTGTTTCAACATCATGCCGCAAACTATGCGCTGCGTCGATCAGAATTTTCAGCCTTTTTCAGGTAACCGCGCAAGGGCAAAACGTAACCGTGTTTTCAGCCGCTGCAGTACACCTTAGCGCTTAACTACCCCTTAGGCTTGAGTGCGTTTTTAGCGCACATTGAGCAAGGCAGTTCCGCACAGCGAATGTGTTTTGCAAATCAGGCGGCACACAGTGCTTGGTGAGCATTGAGAGCTTGTCGAGCTTTGCAACGCAGCAAAGCCGCTGCGTACGCTGAAAGCGCCGCAAAAACCGCTTTTTGGCCTATTTTTATTAACAAATAGCCGCCTAGCCCAATATATACGGGCGCGAGCAGCTCCTAAATTAATAGTGTACTTAAAGCGCTTTGCGCGCTGCTGCCAATCGCTGGTCCAAATACGCGCCATAAAAATCGGGCACAGCAATGCCAACCAGGCGCTCAGCCAGCTCTTGGCCTTGGCTGCCCATAAACAGCACGGTAGGCGTAAACGTGGCTTTCAACGCAGCGGCTTGCCTGGCGGCCGTCGTGGGCTGGCCGTTAAAGCCGATGAGCGACGTGGTTTTATCGGACACATTGAGCTGCCAGGCGTGCACGCCTTCATCTGCCCGCAGCGCCAGCAGGTAGCTGCGGCGCACTTGCTCGCAGTACACGCAGCCCGGCAGGCTGATCAGCAGCACCAGCGGCTCGCCTTTGGCTTGCGCGGCCAGCGCGGCTTGCGGGAGTGACTTGGGCACCGGCAGCGCGCTGTCTTTAGCGTGCGACCACGCGCTGCCCAATGCGGCGGCTGCTGCCAATACTTTTGAAAACTCACGCCTGCCAATTGCCATGGGATGCCGCCTTGTCAAATGACTTTGTTGCTTTTGAGTTCAGACAACTTCTCCAGCGGGTAGTTCAACACGCTGCGCAGTACCTCGTCGGTGTGCTGGCCGAGCAGCGGCGGCGGCAAGTCGCGCCGCACCGGTGTGGCACTGAGCTTGATGGGGCTGGACACCAATGGCAAATCACTCTGGTGCGGGTGCTGCCAGCGCGTGACCATGCTTCTTGATTCAATTTGCGGGTCGGCAAACACCTCGGCCAAATTATTGATGGCGCCGCACGGCACCTTGGCCGCTTCTAGCGCGGCCAGCCAGTCGACTTTGCGCCGCGTACGCATCACGGTCTCAAGAATAGGCACGAGTTGCGCGCGGTTTTTAACGCGGTCACGGTTCAGCGCAAACAACGGGTTTGTGCCCAACTCGGGAACACCGGCAACCTGACAGTACTTGACGAATTGCGAGTCATTGCCAACCGCGATGATGATGTGGTCTCGCGCAGCTGCTGTGGCGCCCTCCAAATAATTGCCTTCAAGCGCGGGGGCAACTTCAAACACCTGGTACGGCACGATGTTTTGGTGCGCATTGCCCATGCGGCCTGGCACTTTGCCGCTGACCAGATAGTTGGCACCCAGGTTGGCCAGCATAGCAACTTGCGTGTCTAGCAGCGCCATGTCGACTTGCTGGCCCTCACCGGTTTTTTCGGCATGGCGCAGCGCGGCCAGTATGCCAACTGTTGCGTACATGCCGGTCATTAAATCGGCCACGGCCACGCCGACTTTTTGCGGGCCTCCACCGATGTCGTCGCGCTCTCCGGTCACGCTCATCAGCCCGCCCATGCCTTGAATCGCGTAGTCGTACCCCGCCCTATCGGCATACGGGCCGGTTTGGCCAAAGCCCGTGATGGAGCAATACACGATGCGTGGGTTAATCGCCTTGAGGCTGGCATAGTCCAGCCCATAACGCGCCATGTCGCCGACCTTGAAGTTCTCTACAAACACATCGCAATGCAGCGCCAGCTCGCGTATCAATGCTTGCCCTGCAGGCTGGGCGATGTCGCAGGTCACGCTGCGCTTGTTGCGGTTCGTGCCCAGGTAGTAGGCGGCTTCTTGCGTGTCGTTGCCCTGGGCATCTTTTAAAAACGGCGGGCCCCAGGTGCGGGTGTCGTCCCCGCTGTGTGGCCGTTCAATTTTGATGACATCTGCGCCCAGGTCGGCCAGCGTTTGCGTACACCACGGGCCCGCCAGCACGCGGGAAAGGTCTAAAACACGAATGCCATCAAGAGAGTTCATGGTGCTATTTTGACCTTATCAAACGGCTGCTGCTTACGCGGCGGGCAATCGGCCGCCGCAACTGGAACGCGCCAAAAGCCCTGTAAAGTCATAAGCTTGCTTAACGACTAGCCATTAGCAACACGATGCGAGATTTGAGATTGAACTTAACAACCATAGCACTGGCCGCATTCACGCTTGCTATGGCAGCCTGCAGCCCCGCCTTCAACTGGCGCGACGTGCGGCCAGACGACACCCGTTTAAGCCTGCTCATGCCCTGCAAACCCGACAAAGCTGAAAAAACCGTGCCGCTCGGCAGCCAGCCGACTTCGCTGCGCATGTTGGGCTGCGACGCTGGCGGCTTGACGTTTGCTATCTCAAGCGCAGACATCGGCAGCGCCGCGCAGGTTCCTTCTGTTTTAGCCGCATGGCAAAAAGCTACGCTGGCCAACATGCAAGCGGCAAAGGCCGACAGCACCACGCCGCTAAAGTTGGCGGGCGCAAGCGGCGGGCAAGGGGTGTGGCTAAAAGCCACTGGCAAGCGCGCTGACGGCACAGCCGTAGTGGGCTACGCAGCTTATTTTGCGCAAGACGCCACTGTGTTTCAGGCAGTCATTTATGGCGCTGACATTAAAGCCGACGTGGCTGATACCTACTTTTCAGGGCTGAAGTTTGAATAATTTATCTACCGCCGATTTGCCCGCAATAAAAAAACCAGCTGCATCCAGCGCGCCAGCCAGCCCGCCACCCAGCCTGCATTTGCTAGACAAAAAAACCGCTGCGCTGGTGTTTTTGTCTTTTGCGGCGGCGTACTTTTGCTCGGCGCTGGTGCGCGCCATTACCGCTACGTTGGCGCCTGAATTAAGCCGCGAATTCTCGTTGCAGGCTGGCGACTTGGGGTTGCTGGGCGCAGGGTATTTTTTGGGTTTTGCTGCTACGCAATTGCCGCTGGGCAGCTGGCTTGACCGCTACGGCCCCCAGCGCGTTATTTTGTGCTTTTTAAGTGTGGCAGTTGCGGGCTGCGCAGCGTTTGCACTGGCCAGCAGCTTTGTCAGCTTGCTGGTGGCACGCGTGCTGATTGGCATGGGCGTTAGCGCTTGCCTGATGGCGCCACTGACCGGCTTTAGGCGCTGGCTGAGTGCCGACAGTTTGCTGCGCGCCAATTCCTGGATGCTGATGAGCGGATCGCTCGGCATGCTGGCGTCAACGCTGCCCGTGCAGTGGCTGCTGCCGCTGACCGGCTGGCGACCCTTGTTCTGGATATTGGCCGCGATGATTTTGCTGGCGATGGCGGTGATTGCTTTTATTGTTCCGCCGTGGCCCGCATCAGTTGCACCCAGCTCGGCACCCGCACCCAGCTACGCCACTGTGTGGAAGAACCGCTATTTTCAACGGCTGGCGCCGCTCGCGTTTTTTAACTACGGCGGGCTGGTGGCGATTCAAACGCTGTGGGCCGGGCCGTGGATGGTGAAGGTGGCCGGCTACTCGCCGCTTGAAGCGGCCACTGGTTTGTTTTACATCAACGCGGCCATGCTGGTCACGTTTTGGCTGTGGGGTTTGCTGGGCCCGTGGCTGGCGTTGCGCGGCTTGACGGCAGACAAACTGATTGCGCGCGGCACGCCGCTCAGCTTGTTGGCGCTGGCGGCTTGTGTGGTGGGCGGGGAATCTGTCGGCTGGCTGGGTTGGGCCTTGTTTTGCATGGCGTCGAGCGTGATCAGTTTGTCGCAACCCGCTATTGGTTTGGCTTTTCCGGCGAGTTTGGTGGGGCGTGCGTTGTCCGGTTTTAACCTGGTGATTTTCTCGGGCGTGTTTGTGGTGCAGTGGGGAATTGGCCTGCTGATTGACGGCTTTGCCGCGGCCGGGCTGGCACGCACCGCCAGTTTTCAGGCCGCAATGGGTGTGTTTTTGTGTTGCGCAATTGCCTCATACGTCTATTTTCTGGTGACCAAAGCCGATAATTCACGTTCATGAACGGAATTTTCATCATTGCCCACGCGCCGCTGGCCAGCGCATTACGCCAATGCGCGCTGCATGTCTTTCCCGACTGCGCCGCTGGCGTGCTGGCTTTAGATGTGCAACCCAATATGTCGCCAGAAGAAACGCTGGCCCAGGCGCGCATTATTTTCAACCAGCTTGGTACGCAAAATGCGCTGGTCATGGTCGATGTGTTTGGCGCAACGCCGTGCAACGTGGCGCAAAAGCTGGTCGACGGCAAGCCGTCAAAGCTGTTAGCGGGCGTTAACTTGCCCATGCTGCTGCGCACTGTTTGCTACCTGCACGAACCATTAGATGCGTTGGTGGCACGCGCGCTGGCCGGCGCAACACAGGGCGTGATGCAAGTTGCCAACATCGCACCACAAAATCAAGCCAAAAGAAACCATGATCCAGACGACCACGACCATCAGCAATAAACTGGGCCTGCATGCAAGAGCCTCCGCCAAACTCACCAAATTAGCCGGCAGCTTTGCCTGCGAAGTATGGATGAGCAAAGGCGAGCGCCGCGTGAACGCCAAAAGCATCATGGGCGTGATGATGCTGGCCGCAGGTATTGGCAGCACCGTGGTGGTGGAGACCAATGGGGCCGATGAGCAGGTAGCGATGGATGCGCTTTTGGCACTAATTAACGACAAGTTCGGAGAAGGGGAGT
>JANMWH010000458.1:0-20831 GCA_031393945.1 Polaromonas sp.
CGCCGCTTCTTCAAGCGAAGCGTCCATTTCTCGCAGGCGCGACGAAATGACTACGGTTGCGTAAGCCATGCCCAACAACGTATGGCCCAGCCAGATGGTCATGACGCCACGCTCAGGAAAACCAAACTGCTTTTGAATAGAGACCAGCATCAACAGCAAGGACAGGCCCACAATGACCTCGGGCATGACCAGCGGGGAATTCACCATTCCATTAAACAGTGTTCGGCCCGGAAAGCGCGGATATTTGACCAGCGAAACCGCTGCAAAAGTACCCAAAATAACAGAAGCTGTGGCGGTCATCAACGCGATTCGAAGCGACAGAAAAAATCCCTCAACCAACTGGGTGTCGTTGGTCAACTCGGCATACCAGCGCAGCGAAAATCCCGTCCAGATAGTGACGGCTTTATTTTCATTAAAGCTGAGCACCACCAGGGTAAATATCGGGATGTACAAAAACAGAAAAGCCGCAATCAGCCATGTTCGCGACGTTAGTTGGCCTGCGCGACTGATCATTTGCGGTCTCCGATGTTTTCAGCCTGGTATTTGCTAAAAACCGCCATCGGCACAATGATGAGAAGAATCATCATGATTGCAACTGCCGATGCCAAAGGCCAATCGTTGTTAGAGAAAAATTCGTCCCACAACACCCGGCCAATCATCAAGGTTTGCGGCCCGCCAAGTAGCTCGGGGATCACAAACTCGCCCACACACGGAATGAACACCAACAAAGCACCCGCAATAATGCCGTTTTTTGACAGTGGTACGGTTACTTTCCAGAAAGCAATCCACGGGCTGGCACCTAAATCTCTTGCGGCCTCGAGCAGCCTAATGTCCATTTTGACCAGCGTTGCGTAGAGCGGGAGCACCATGAAAGGAAGATACGTGTAGACCATGCCGAGCGTGAGTGAAAACGGCGTGTACATCATTTTCAGTGGCTCAGCTAGCAAACCAAGCCAAATCAACACCTGATTGAACACGCCATCGTCGGCCAGCAGCAACTTCCATGCGTACACTCGAAGTAAAAATGACGTCCAGAACGGCAACATGACCAACATCAACAATGCAGGCCGAATGTCTGGACGGCTGCGGGCAAGGAAATAGGCAAACGGATAACCAATCGCCAGGCAAAAAGCCGTTGTAACCGCTGCGTACTTGACAGACGACAAGTACGCAAGCAAGTAGAGGTCTTCTTGCAAAACTGTCCAAAAGTTGGCCAGTTTGAGCTGCAGCGTCCATACGCCGCCGACAAGCGTAGAAATGCTCTTAAAACCAATGCCGTCTGTTTCAGACAAACTTATTTTCAAAACCACTAAAAACGGCAGCGCAAAAAACACCAGCAAAAATGCCATCGGCACGCCAATTACCAGAACTTTTCCAAAGCGGCTGACCAAGTTGTCGAGCCACCGCGAGTTTCCTGCAGCGACTGACGTGCCAACGCTCATTGAAGCGGCCGCGGTAGTCGTGGGCTGATTCATCGGGTCAACACCACCAAGTCCTCACCCCACCACCACAAGTGAACGTTGTCGCCAACACTCAATTTTTCTTCGACGAACCGACCGCTGTTGGCTTGAGTAACCTTGACTTGAAGGCCGGTGCTCAAAGTGACATGAAAAATAGTCTGGCTACCGAGGTAAGACAACCCGCGAATCGCACCCTGAGTGGTGTTAAAACCAAACTCAGCCGGGCTGCCAAAATCTCCCACAACTGGAGCTGATTTTTTGATTCCGATTTTCTCTGGCCGAACCGCCACCTGAACAGCCATGTCTTGCGTGCCCGTGATGCCGTGGCTCACATAGTGCCGACATTCGGCGCTTTGAATGACCACATGGTCGGGCTCATCCACCAGCACCTTACCGGCGAATAAATTAACACTGCCGATAAAGTCTGCAACAAACTTGCAACTCGGCGTCTCGTAAATATCGCCGGGTTTGCCGACCTGTACGATTTGCCCTTGACTCATTACGCCAATGCGGCTGGCCATCGTCATGGCCTCTTCCTGATCATGGGTCACCATGACGCAAGTCACACCAACCGAATGAATGATTTCAACCAACTCAAGCTGGGTGCGTTCGCGCAGCTTTTTGTCCAACGCGCCCAAAGGCTCATCGAGCAGAAGCAGCTTTGGTTTCTTAGCCAGACTGCGGGCCAGCGCCACGCGCTGTTGCTGCCCCCCAGACAGTTGATGCGGCTTTCGCTTGGCAAACGATTCGAGCTGCACTAACTTGAGCATTTGCTCAACTTTGTCGGCTACTTCGGATTTAGGCATTCCCTCGCGACGCAAGCCAAACGCCACGTTGTCCCACACATTCAGGTGAGGAAACAACGCGTAGCTTTGAAACATCATGTTGACCGGGCGCTCGTTAGGCGCGAACCGGGTCAAGTCATCGCCCTCTAGGAGAATTTGACCGGAGCTAGGTTTTTCAAACCCTGCAAGCATTCGCAGCAGGGTTGATTTTCCGCAACCGGAAGAGCCCAGCAGTGCAAAAATTTCGCCCTGCTTGATGTCCAGCGAAACGCTGTCGACTACTGTCACATCACCATATCGCTTAACAAGCGACTGGATTCGTAAAAAGGGTGGTTTCACCCCATCAGCAGGGACCGCGATCGCTGCCATTTTTTAAATTCCCGTCTTAAAGCTTCTGAAAACGTCGGTTTGCAACCGACGTGTCGCGCCATTTAACGATTTAGGTGGAACCATTTTTGCCAGCTCAGTTGCGTTAGGAAAAATGGAATTGTTGCTGGCCAGCTCCGGCTTGACGAATTTCATGCCTTCTTTATTAGGGTTCGCATAAAAAACGGTGTTCGTCAAAGACGCCTGCACTTCAGGGCGCATGATGTAGTTGATAAACGTGTGGGCATTTACAGGATGCGCGGCATCTGCGGGAATCGCCAAGGTGTCAAAAAACAGCAAACCGCCGTTTTTAGGCAACAAAGCTTGAATGTTTTGTCCAGTCTTGCCATCAATAGCGCGTTGACGGGCAATGTTGATGTCTCCCGACCAGCCCACCGTCAAGCAGATCGATCCGCTGGCCATGTTGTTGATGTAGCCGGATGAGCTAAACAACGTGACAAACGGTCGAACGCTTTTAAGCGTTGCACGGGCAGCGTCGTAGTCAGCCTGGGCGCTGCTGTACGGGTTTTTGCCCAAATAATGAAGCACGGCCGGGACAATTTCGTTTCCGCTGTCCAGCATGCTGATGCCGCAGGACTTGAGTTTGGACGCGTACTTGGGATTGAAAGCCAGCTCCCACACGTTTTCAGGCATCGGCTCTGCGCCAAGCAGTGCCTTTACTTTGTCGACATTAATGCCGATGGTGGTGTAACCCCATAACCAATTCACCAAATGCGCGTTACCAGCATCAACCGTTGCCATTTGCGCCTGAATTGCGGGGTCAAGGTTCTTCAAATTGGGTAGTTTGGATTTGTCCAGTTTTTGGAAAATTCCGCCCTGAAGCTGCAAACTTGCCCAGTTGCTGGACGGTACAACGATGTCGTAGCCTGTTTTGCCTGCGACCAGCTTGGCGTGCAAGATTTCGTTGTTATCAAAGTTGTCGTAGCGAACTTTGATGCCGGTTTCTTTTTCAAAGTTTGCAATCAGGTCTGGCGAAATGTAGTCTGACCAATTGTAGATATTCAGAACCTTGTCTTCCTGCGCGTGTGCAACTGTCAAACCAGTTGCCATAACAGCAGCCGCAAGTAAGCCCGAAGCAAACTTGCGGCCGGCCCATTTTTTAAAAAAGTTCTTCATCAAATCCTCCAAAAATTAAAAGGTTGCTTTGCGTGTCGTCCAAAAATTAACTGAAACTACGAAAAAAGCTGCGTAACAGCCAAGCACAGCGGCTAGATATTAATCCTGAAAAAGTGGTCCCGATGGTAGAAGCAACCCTTATGCCAACCAACCATGAGTCTTCGCATCGGCGTAAGTCAAATCCAGACACGTGACGATCAGATCCATCATTTCGTCGATTTGTGCGTGTGTCATGATCAGCGGCGGTGCAATGATCATTCGGTCTCCAACGGCGCGCATGATCAACCCCGTTCTGAAACAGTGGCCCCTGCAGACCATGCCAACGGACAACGATTCAGCAAAGCGCTCTTTGGTCTTTTTGTTTTTCACCAAAACCAGGCCAGCAGTGAAGCCGCAGGTCTCTGCGATGCCTACCAGCGGGTGTTCGTTGAGTTCCGCGTAACGTCTGGCCAGGTAGGGGCCAATATCGTTTTTAACCCTTTGCGGCAGTTGTTCCCGCTCCATGACGGCAACGTTAGCCAAGCCGACTGCGCACGCAACCGGATGCCCGCTGTAGGTGTAGCCGTGGTTGAATTCCCCGCCTTGCTCAATCAACACTTCTGCAACCCGGTTGCCCACCATGACGCCACCCAAAGGTATGTAGCCGCTGGTCACTGCTTTGGCAAAAGTGACCAAATCAGGGCGGTAGCCAAACTTTTCGTAGGCAAACCAGTGCCCCAGTCGACCGAAAGCGCAGATCACCTCGTCGCTGATGAGCAGTACGCCGTACTTGTCAACAATTCGCTGAATTTCAGCCCAGTAAGTACTTGGAGGAATGATGACGCCGCCCGCTCCTTGAAGCGGCTCTGCAATAAAGGCCGCCACTTTGTCTGCACCAAGTTGAAGAATTTTTTCTTCCAGCCACCCAGCAGCTCGAATACCAAACTCAGCCTCAGATTCGCCGGGCAGGCCGTTTTCAAAAAAGTACGGTTGACCAATATGCGTCATGTTGGGCAATGGCAAATCACCCTGCGCGTGCATGCCGCTCATTCCGCCAAGCGATGCCGCAGCCATGGTGCTGCCGTGGTAACCATTGATTCGCCCAATAATGGTTTTACGCTGCGGCTGCCCCAACAAATCCCAATAGCGGCGCACCATTCGCACATTGGAATCGTTGCTTTCGCTCCCGCTGGAGGAGTAAAAAACGTGATTGAAAGTGCGGCCGCCAGCGTCGGGCGCTAATCGCGCCAGAGTGGCAGCCAGCTCTACTGCAGGCACGTTGGTAGTTTGAAAAAAACTGTTGTAGTACGGCAGCGTCATCATCTGGTGGTGCGCTGCATCGGCCAGCTCTTTTCGGCCATAGCCAACGTTGACGCACCACAAGCCGCTCATACCATCGAGGATTCGATTTCCTTCCGAATCCCAAACGTATATGCCTTCGCCCCGAGTCATAACCCTTGCGCCCTTGGATGACAGGTCCTTGAAGTCAGTAAACGGGTGAAGGTAATGGGCGCTGTCGAGTGCGCGGATTCTTTCTGTATCGATGACGTTTGGCATGATTTTGCTCTAGGTAAGTAAGGTCAATGGCAAAAAACAGGAGGGCAGCACGCTGGCTATACATGCAGCAAAAGATGCTCGCGCTCCCATGGCGAAATAACTTTCATGAATTCGGCAAACTCCAGTTCTTTAATTTCCGAATACACCGTAACGAACTCGTGGCCCAACACTTCATGCAGATCTGACTCACGGCGGAGCCAATCGAGTGCCTCGCCCAAACTGCGGGGTAACGAGTAAGGTGATTTGTAGGCATCGCCCAGCATTTCTGGCTTGGGTTTAATTTTGTTTTTAATGCCTAGATAACCGCACGCCAGCGTCATCGCCATCGCAACGTAGGGGTTAGCGTCGGCGCCGATTACTCGGTTTTCTATGCGCCTGGCTTCAGGCGATGCAATCGGCGAGCGAATACCGACGGTACGATTGTCAGTACCCCACTCGATGTTGATCGGAGCAGCGGTGTCGCGCGACAGGCGGCAGTAGCTGTTGACATACGGAGCCACCAAGGCCATTGCCGCCGGAATGTAGCGTTGAAGACCGCCGATGTAATGGTAGAAATCATCTGACGGTGTGCCGTCTTCTTTGCTGAAAATGTTTTTACCAGTTGCAGTGTTGACGATGCTTTGGTGCACGTGCATGGCACTGCCGGGCTCGCCCGCAATCGGTTTTGCCATGAAAGTAGCGTACATGTTGTGCCGCAGTGCCGCCTCGCGCACGGTGCGTTTGAAAAAGAAGACCTCGTCCGCCAGGCCCAGAGGGTGGGCATGAAAAAAGTTAATTTCCATCTGCCCGGCACCTACTTCGTGAATCAATGTGTCTACATTGAGCTCCATTTTTTCGCAGTAGTCGTAAATCTCTTCGAACAACGGATCGAATTCGTTGACCGCATCAATACTGTAGGCTTGACGAGACGTTTCGGCGCGACCGCTGCGTCCAATCGGCGGGCGCAGCAGTGTGTTGGGGTCGGTGTTTCGGGCAACCAAGTAAAACTCGAGCTCTGGCGCAACAACAGGCGACAAACCTTCAGCAGCATACAAATCACAAACGCGGCGCAGTACGCTGCGTGGCGCAAAGGGAATCAACTTGCCCTGGGGGTCAAAACAGTCGTGAATGACCTGCGCAGTGGGGTCTGTTGCCCACGGAACAATGCGAACCGTAGACGGATCCGGCTGAAGGTGCATATCGCGGTCGTTGGGGCTGATTACGTCGTAGTAAGGGCCCTCGGTCGGGAACTCGCCTGTTACGCCCATGGCTACCACGGCCTCGGGCAGTCGCATGCCCCTGTCCTCGGTAAACTTCGCGCGCGGCAAAATTTTGCCCCTTGCAACCCCGGTCAGATCGGGTACGAGGCATTCAATTTCGGTGACCCGATGCTGGTTTAACCAATTTTCAAGGTCGGTAAAGGTGTTGACTGTTTTGGTAGTGGACATTGCTGGTTCCGGTTATCGACATGCTGTCAGTTTTTATAAATTAATGCTGTAGGAAGGTTTTGGGTCACACGGCGTCGACTGGAATTTTCGTTTTAACGAGCATGTGCCTTGATGCATGGCGCTGTCTGCATGCGTTTCCGAAAGCATCAAAAATCGCGCTGTAGAAATAATTCTCAGAGACTCTCCACTCTGGATGAAATTGCACCGCAACTGCAAAGTTTTTTGCGCCTTCGATCTCTACGGCCTCCACAAGCCCGTCGCTAGCATGCCCCACCGCGCGCAGACCTCTTGCTAACCGGTCAATGCCTTGACCATGCAATGAGTTCACCTGTTGCTTGGTGCCGCGCGCCCACTTCGCAAACTGGCTGCTCGCTAAAAATTCAACTTCGTGCACGGAACGGTACGCTTCGTCAGTCGATGTTTTTTCAGGGCCTCGGTGATCAAATTTTCCGGGTTGGGCATGCACCGTCTGCAAAAGAGAGCCACCAAGAGCTACGTTGATTTCTTGAAACCCTCTGCAAATTCCTAAAATTGGTATGTCCCTTGCGACACACGCTTTTACCAATGCCAAAGTGATAGCGTCGCGCTCCGGGTCTAACGGCAAGCTTGGGTCTTCGACGGGCTGGTTGAAGTGGCTCGGATGCACGTTTGACGGTGACCCTGTCAGCATGACACCGTCCACCAAATCCAACAGTGCACCAATTTGGGACTCTTCGGCTAGCGGAAACAACACAGGCTGCGCCCTGGCGCCAGTTTTCACCGCCCGCAGGTATTTGTCTCCGACCACGGCATAGGGCATACCCTCGCCATCTTCACCCAGTAGACGTCGGTCCACAGGCAACCACACTAATGGTTGCGTAGCCGTGTTTTTGATGCTGGTCATGGTTGCGTTTTTAGGTGGAGGTTGTTGCGGTATTTGCATTCACAGCAATGCAATCTTGCACCTCAATTGGTTGATAATTGGAGCCACTTTGCGCTTTGCAAGCGGACCACTTTAAGATCAGGCAAAAATCACACCATCGCCTTCAAGTAACCAACCCAGCCAGAAAACGCACATATGTTGTCTGAATTCTTATTGTCTGAAATGGCAAGCCTTCGAGCAAGCCACGAGCTTCCATTGCACAGGCAGCTCTATGAGGCGCTCAGACGCGCTCTTCTTGATGGCCATCTGCAGGCCGATGAGCGTTTGGCATCCAGCCGGGACCTCGCAAAAGACTTGGATCTTTCGCGCAATACCGTCATCACCGCACTGAATCAACTGGCAGTAGAGGGGTATTTAGTTTGTCGCACGGGTAGCGGCACCTATGCAAGCGGCAGCCTCCCAAAAGCAATAGCCAAACATCGCTCCAGCGAGGACAAGCAAGCGCCTAGCCTGTCTTCTCGCGGCGCCGCTTTGACCAGCACACATACGGCCGACCAACTAGAAGTTCAGCCTTTTACTGGCGGGGTAACAGATTTCAGCGCGTTTCCAATCGCACTTTGGCAGCGCCTGCAAAACAAGCACTGGCGAATGAGCTACCCGGACATGCTGGATTACAGCTATAGCGGCGGTCACGCGCCGCTTCGCCGCGCAGTCGCAAACTATCTGCGCGTGTTTCGCAGCGTTCACCTCGACAGTGACCAAGTAATTATTACGGCGGGCACGCAGCAGTCCATTAGTTTGTGCGCGCATTTGCTGGCCGATCATGGCGACACAGCCTGGATAGAAGACCCCGCGTATTGGGGCGCAATAAAAGCGTTGAGTGCAAGCGGATTAAAGCTGCACCCAGTGGCAGTCGATGCCGAAGGCGTTGCGCCCAGCCTGGAAGATGAAAAGACACCACCGCGCCTGATTTACGTTACTCCATCCCATCAATACCCGACCGGCGCTGTGATGTCGCTGGCCAGACGCCAGCAACTGCTGGCTACTGCCAGGCGCCACAGTTCGTGGATTCTTGAAGACGATTACGACAGTGAGTTTCGTTTCAGCGGCGCGCCAATGTCGTCATTAGAGGGGCTCGACTCAGATGACCGTGTGCTTTATATGGGCACGTTTTCAAAGGTGCTTTACCCAGGGTTGAAATTGGGCTACCTGGTCGTACCCAAAAGCTTGGTTGATAAATTTCGTCGGGCTCACTATGACTTGAATCGACCAGGCCAGACACCTGTGCAGGCTGCTCTTGCAGAGTTCATCGAAATGGGACATTTCGCGGCAGCGTTGCGTAAATCTCGCATTACCTATGCAAGACGACGTCAGTGCCTGCTCGATGGGCTGCAGATTTGCCTGAGTGAGCAAGCCTTTATCTCAGGCGCTGAGCAAGGACTGCACCTATGCCTGCACCTACCCAACACATTGGATGACCAATCGCTTGCCCGCAAGATTGCTGACAACGGTTTGACCGTGCGGCCTTTATCTGCCTATTGCCTGGAAAGGCGCGATGCACGCGGGCTGATTATTGGCTACGGTTACGCGCGCCTTGCGGATATTGCGCAAGGCGCCCCGCTGCTGGGACGGCTTGTGTTGGATGCGATACAGCGCTGGAAGCACAGTTTGCCGACTTGAACCAGTGTTCTCGCTGCGCTGTTCGGTGCTACTTCAGATGAGGTCACGCAACCGGTGATACGCAGTTCCTAACAGCAAGCTGGGCGTACGCAACCAGCGCCCGCCGGGAAACGGCAAGTGCTTGAGCTGTGCAAACACATCAAATCGCTCGGCTTGTCCGGCAATAGCTTCGGCTACCAGCAGGCCGCCCAGCCCGGTAGCCGCAACTCCATGCCCACTGAATCCTTGCAAATAGTAGACATTGTTGCCATCACCCTGAAGTCGGCCAAAATCCGGCGCGCGGTTCATGCTGATGTCAACAAAGCCGCCCCAAACAAACTCGATCGGAACGTCTTTCAGCGACCCAAACACAGCAACCAACCGCTTTTGCATAACCTCTTTTAAGTTACGCGGGGTCATTGTGGTGTAGCTAACTCGGCCGCCAAACAGCAGCCGGTTATCCGCGCTGAAGCGAAAGTAGTCGAGTACAAAATTGTTGTCACACACCGCCGCATTGCTGGGTATCAGTTTGGCCCTCAAAGCTGGATCAATAGGCGCAGTTGCCACCATGTAAGTTCCCACCGGCATGATTCGCGGACTTAACTCCGGTGCCACTGCCGGTGCGTACTCGCTAAGCGAGTAATTGCCGGCCAGTACTGCAAAGCGGGCCCGAACTGCCCCGCGGGCCGTTGTTGCCTGAACAACCGCTCCCCTCTTCAGTCCAGTTACTGCAGATTGTTCGAAAATTTGTACCCCTTTTGCAAGTGCGGCTGCTGCCAAGCCGAGGCCATACTTAAGCGGATGCAAGTGCCCTGATGTGGTTTCAAACGCCGCCGCACAGTACTTGTCGCTGTCGATGAATCGTGCAACATCTGCCCCTATAGCCAATTCACTCTCAAAGCCATAGTTCTGATGCAAATCCTCTACCTCGCGAGCCAGTGCATTTGCCTTTCTCGGCGAATCAGCCACTGTCAGGTAGGCTCTGACACGGTCACACTCAATCCCGTGCGCCGCAATGCGTTGATCCAAAAGGTCAATCGCCTCAATGGACATAGCCCAAGCCTGCTTCGCTGCCTGCATTCCTAACTGGTTTTCGAACGGAGCTTGCCCACTGGCAAAACCAACAATCGCCTGGCCGCCGTTGCGCCCGGATGCGCCGCCGCAGATTCTGTCCGCCTCGAGCACCACCACTCTGTAGCCTTTGTCCGCCAGGTCCAGGGCTGCAGACAACCCTGCAAAACCAGCGCCTATCACCACAACGTCTGTGTCGATTTGCCCCTGCAGCGGCGCTACAACTTGCGAGCGTTGCGTGCTGTGTTCGTAATAGCTGCTGCGGTTGAGCTGCGTATCAGAAGTCAATAGCATGAGCTAAATCCAAAGTTGTAAAGCAAGGTTAAGCAATGGGTTCGGCGTGCCGCTTCGCGTATTTCGCCACTTGACCGGACAGATAAGTCCAAACAAAACTAGCCGCTGCGTTGGTGGTCAGCTCTGCATGGTCGTAGGCAGGCGCAACTTCCATGCAGTCCATTCCTACAAAATTCAACGGCGCCAGGTCTTCTAAAAAAGTTAACGCTTGGGCGCTTGTCATACCTCCCACTTCGGGTGTACCAGTACCCGGCGCAAAGGCGGGGTCGAGGCAGTCAATGTCCAGACTGAGGTAGCACGGCGTGTCGCCGATACGGCGACGGATGTCGGCTATTACATCCGCCAGCCCTTCTCCGTCTTTGCCGCGCAGGCTGCGAGCAGAATAAATTTCTCCGCCTCGCGTTCGCACGAAATCTCTTGATGCACGCTCACCGCTTGAACGCAAACCGATCTGCACCGTTTTTTTAGGGTCAACAAGTCCCTCTTGAATTGCCTCGTAAGTCCAAGTGCCATGTCCGCTGGGCTCGCCAAAGTGATCAGTCCAGGTGTCGCAATGCGCGTCAAAATGGACAAGCGCCAGCTGGCCGTGCCGCTTGTGCGCCGCTCTTAAAAGTGGCAGCGTTACCGAATGATCACCGCCCAAAAAAACGCAATGATGGTTCGCCATCAGAGCTGCGGCCTGGCTTTCAATATGCTCCCGAACTTGGGTAAGCGCTGATGCATTCGGCAAACGCATATCACCAGCGTCACCCAAATAGCCGAGCGGCGACACATCAAAATAAGGGTGAATTCCATCGCACAGCATCAGACTGGCGCGCCGTATTTCTTGCGGGCCGAAGCGTGCACCCGGCCGATTGGTAACCGCTCCGTCATACGGAACCCCAGAAATTGCAAAAGGCTGCGCCTGAAGGACGGGCGCCGCAAGGAATCGCACTGAATTGTTTGCGTAGGCAAACTGGCCCATGCCCATAAGAGTTCCTTCAAATCGTTAATTTCTGAAGATACCTTAAACGACGGAAGCGAATGGAGCCAATTTCAGAAAAACGCAAAAAACCACTTGCAGGAATTGCACTTTTACCCGTCAGAGGGCTTCAAAGGCAGGGAAATCAGCGTGCGATTTGACGGGTTTCAAGAATCGGCTACGGACCTACGCACCAGGGCGCGGTGTTTTCCACCAGACCCATCCACAGCGCCCACACCGAACTCGCAAGCAACGCCAATCCGGCAATGCGTATCGCCCATTGGCCGGTGCCCTGACCGCGCAGACGCAACCACAGCCACGGCCCGGCCATCAAGGAAACACCGCTTCCCGCAGCAAAAAGTGCCATCACGACCGCACCTTCGGCGGAACTGCTGGTCATGGCCGCGACTAAAAGCGCTGAATATAGTAAGCCGCAGGGCAATAGCGCCCATAGAAATCCTATCAAGCCTATCGACGCCGTTGCCGAACTACCCGTAAGATTTTTAGTCGCTGAACGCACGCTGTGCCACACCTTTCGCGCAGAGTCTTCGAGCCAAATAGGCTGCCGTGCCCGCCACAGCAGCATCAACCCCAACAGGGCAGCAGCCAAGTGAAAAAGCGTCCAAACGGGCCTCAACGCAGCTAAATGGACGCTCAACCAACCCAAGCCCTGCATGGACGCAGCAACCAACCCTCCTAGCGCCGAATACCCCAGCAGCCTGCCCGCCTGAAATATCCACAAAGCACGGGTGCTCTGTCCAGCTTGGGTACGCCCCATAGCACCACAAGCGGCACCACACATGGCAACGCAATGCGGCCCTCCAGCCAATCCCATGAGCAAAGCGGTTGCAGCTAACGCGGTTTGCATTTTGGAGCGAACAAGAGTTTGTCCTGCAAGCGAAAGTCTTGCGCGCCTACATGTAAATCAGGCATAAAACGTCGCATCAAAAAAGCCTTTGATATTAAGGTTCATCATGCACCGAAGTTTCAATCCGTCTTTGATTTAGATCAACGCCGCCTCAATTTTTTCCAGCAAAAAATCCAACTACAGCAGGAAAACACCATGTCAGCCAGCGCCACCTTTTTCGTCTTGCCACCTCTTACCAGCGCCCAACCAGCTCCACACACAGCGAAAGAGGTCAAATTGGATAAGCACTTCATCAAAACAGCTTGCTCGAACTGCAATATGCGGGAGCTTTGCATGCCGATTGGCTTGGATGTTGATGAGCTAAAACGTGTTGATGATCTGGTGAGCAAACGGCCTTTCGTAAAGCGGGGTACTGCGTTGTTCCGAGCAGGCGACGCCTTTACAGCGCTTTACGCCATACGAAGTGGCTTTTTCAAGACAATAGTTATGTCAGAAGATGGTCAAGTTCAGGTCACGGGCTTTCAAATGGCGGGCGAAATCCTCGGGCTGGACGGCATTGCCACTGACCTGCACACCTGTGATGCGATAGCGCTGGAAGACACTGAAGTCTGCGCCCTGCCCTTTGAGCGGATTGAGGAAATTGCCCGAGAGGTCAAAGCACTTCAGCACCACGTGCACAAAATCATGAGCCGCGAAATTGTGCGTGAACACGGCGTGATGCTTTTGCTGGGCAATATGCGGGCTGAGGAACGACTGGCGGCTTTTTTGCTGAACCTGGTGCAGCGCCTGCATGCGCGTGGGTTCTCAAGCTCCGATTTAATTCTGCGCATGACGCGAGAAGAAATTGGCAGCTACTTGGGACTAACGCTTGAAACAGTGAGCCGTACTTTTTCAAAATTTGCAGACGACGGCATCATCACCGTGAACCAGCGGCACATTCATATTCAAGATGCTGAAGCGCTTAAGCGCATCGTTAGCCACGAGCTGTGTCGTTGACATCCCGGGGCGGTTTGCTTAACCACAAAACAAGACTGCTGCAGGCCATGGCAATGACCCAAAAACTAAAAAACGCCGCTGTGTAGGCCGCTTGGCGCGACGGTTGAACTGTTTGCCCCGGCCAATGTACTTCGCTCGGGTCAACAGCCGCAAACACCAACGCCTCAAGTAAACAGGCCGCCAAAAAAGCGGGCCAGGTAATCAACACCCAGCGCCTGACGCCGCGCGACTTTTCAAGGTCAAGGCTTGGCATGTTTGTCTCCGCCGGTCGCGCTGTGGTTGCGGCCTGTTTTGGCGGGCTGCATGGCAGGCTCTGCAATGCCGACTTCTTTGGCCAAAGCAAGACCTTCCTTGTAATAGTTCTCTGAAACAACGGCGTCTGGACCCTGCAATATGTACGCCGCTGTGACCGCACATGCCAACACCGCCGACACCGGCCCGGCAATCACCATCCACACGTAAAACTCTTTGTACCAAGGGCGAATAGTTGGCATGGTTTGGGTTGTTATCTTCGTCATTCAATGCTCTCAAGAAATCGCTATCGGGGAACCAAAAACACCGACTTTTCAACCACCTCATCAGATGGTGTGTTGAGCGTGGCGATCACAAAGGCAATCGGCTGCGAGCCTGCAGTCATCCCAGCCGGTGCCTGCACCCGCACAGGTACCCAGCGCGAGCTGGCGGCGTCCACCTGCACAACCGAATCGGGCACAACCAGCGCGCCTTCCAGTCCAGCGACGCGAATGGTGTAGGTTTGCGCCTGCTCAGTCGCATTCATGATTTGCAGGCGGTAAACGTTTTCAATCATGCCCTGCCCCACCGTGCGCGCAACAGAACCGCGGTCACGCTGCACATCGACCTTGAAATTGGCGCGCGTGAACAAACTCCACAGCATGCCGATGGTGATAACACCGAGCACTGCGGTGTAAACCAACACGCGCGGTCTGAGCACGCGCTTGAACATTTGCCGTGGGCTTGATTTTTGTGCGATGGCGTTTTCAGTGCTGTTGCGAATCAGCCCACGCGGGTATTGCATTTTGTCCATCACGCCGTTGCACACGTCGATACACGCCGAGCAACTGATGCACTCGTATTGCAGGCCGTTGCGAATGTCGATGCCAGTGGGGCACACCTGCACGCACAGGCCGCAGTCAATACAGTCGCCCAGGCCCTTGGCGTGGAACTGCGCCGGTGTGTCGCTGCGCGGACGCGAGCCCCTGCCCTCGCCGCGATCCACGTCGAATGTCACTGTCAACGTATCACGGTCAAACATGGCGCTTTGAAAGCGCGCATAAGGGCACATGTATTTACAGACCTGCTCACGCATCCAGCCCGCATTGCCATAAGTGGCAAAGCCATAAAACAGCACCCAGAACAATTCCCACGGTCCCAGCCCAAAACCAATGACCTCTCCAGCCAATTGCCTGATCGGCGTGAAGTAACCGACAAAAGTAAAACCCGTCCACAAGCCAATCGTTATCCACACCGCTTGCTTGGCGCTTTTGCGGGCTATTTTGTTCAAGCCCCACGGTGATTTGTCGAGTCGCATACGGGCGATGCGGTCACCCTCGATCTTGCGCTCAACCCACATGAAAATTTCGGTGTACACGGTTTGCGGGCAGGTGTAACCACACCAAAGCCGCCCGGCAATCGCCGTAAAAAGGAACAGCGACAGCGCGCTGATGACCAGCAAACCCGTCAGATAAATCAAGTCCTGCGGGTACAGCACCAGATTGAAAATGTAAAACCGACGTGATGTCAAGTCAAACAGCATGGCTTGCCGACCATTGATGGACAACCACGGCAAGCCGTAAAACACCAGCTGCGTTGCAAACACCATGGCCCAGCGCCAGTAATTAAACCAGCCCGACACACTGCGGGCATAGATCTTTGGGTCAGACAGGTATAGCGATGCGACGCTTGACGAGTCGTCAACCACTATGGGAATTACTCTTGACGGGCTGGTCGACACAATTTGTCTTTATGGCGTTTTCGCAGCCGAAGGTAGAGCGTTTGCAACCGTGCTTTGCGACAAACTCAGCACGTAAGCTGCCACCACATGAATCTGCTCGGCTGACAGCTTGGGCGACTGGGCAGGCATGACATTGTTTTTACCGTTCTTGATGGCGCTGACAATCGCCGCCTCGCCCCAGCCGTGTAGCCAGTAGTTGTCGGTCAGGTTAGGCGCGCCAAGCGCTTTGTTGCCCGTGCCATCGGCACCATGGCATGCCGCACACACAGCAAACTTTGCTTTGCCACTGAATGCCTTGATCTCGTTGTGCGGACTACCAGATAACGACAGCACATAGTTGGCAACGTCACTTATCTCGGGGTCTCCACCAACGGCTGCGCCCATGGGCGGCATCAAACCAGTGCGGCCGTTGGTGACGGTTTGCACAATATGCGCCGCACTGCGCTCGCCCAGCCACGCCGCGTTGGCGTTAGTCAAGTTTGGGAAGCCCTTGCTACCACCGCCGTCTGAGCCGTGGCATTGCGAGCAGTTGTTCATGAACAGCCGCTCACCGACTGCCAATGCGCGCTTGTCTTTGGCCAAGTCCTCAACGCTTTGCACCGCAAAGGAGGCATACAGCGGCGCGATTTGCGCACGAAGCTGTGTCACGTCTTGCTGGTGCTCGCCGTCGGTTGACCACTTCAAAAGCCCCTTGTAGCTTCCCAAACCGGGGAATATGGCCAGGTACACCAGCGCAAAAACAATCGTCAAAATAAATAGCCACAACCACCAGCGCGGCAAGGGGTTGTTGTACTCGCGCAAGTTGTCGTCCCACACGTGACCTGTCGTGTTGTCTTCGGCTTTGCCGACGTGCGGCACCACAGTGGCTTTACCCGCCAGGTACAGCAACAAGCCGCAAGCCAGCACCGACACCAAGCTGATGGCGGCAACATACCAAGGCCAAAATCCATTGACGAAATCACTCATGGCTGTGGCTCCCCATCTTTGTTTGTCAAATGGTCGAACGGCAAATGTGCAGCTTCGTCAAACTCCGCTTTGCGTGCAGGCAAATACGCCCATACCAAAATACCTAAAAAAAGTACGAAACTTAAAGCTGTGACCAAGCTGCGAAGAATATTAATGTCCATCTGCAAGTCCATGTCTTGTCTCCTGCTTACTTCAGCGCGAGGCCCAAGCCCTGCAAATACGCGATCAGCGCATCAAGCTCAGTCTTACCCTTGACCTCATCAGGAGCAGCAGCAATTTGCGCGTCGGTGTAGGGCACGCCGACACGCCTAAGTGCTGTCATGTGGGCTGAGATGGATGCGTGGTCGGCGGGCGCTGCCTCTAACCATGGGTAGGCAGGCATGATGGACTCGGGTACCAAGTCGCGCGGTGCGATCAAGTGCAAGCGCTGCCACTCATCGCTGTATTTACCGCCCACGCGGTGCAGGTCAGGCCCGGTGCGTTTGCTGCCCCACTGAAACGGGTGGTCATACACAAACTCGCCCGCCACTGAATAGTGGCCATAACGCAGTGTTTCTGCCACCAGCGGACGAATCATTTGCGAATGGCAGTTGTAGCAGCCTTCGCGCACATAAATATCACGGCCCACCACCTTCAAAGCGGAATCTGGCGTGATGCCTTTGATGGCTTGTGTGGTGGATTTTTGAAAGAACAATGGAACGATTTCCACCATACCGCCGACCGCCAGCACAATCAGAATTAGCACAATCATCAGCGTGTTGCTGGTCTCAACTTTTTCGTGGGTGAATGCCATGACAGTTTCCTCAATAAGTAGCTTTTGCGTGCGCCATTACAGCGGGAATAGCAGCATCCACAGGGCTGCCCGCCCTCGCCGTCATGAACACGTTCCAGGCCATCACCAGCATGCCGGTCAAGTACAAAATGCCGCCGAAAAAGCGCACAACGTAAAACGGATACGTGGCTTTGACGCTCTCAACAAAGGTGTAAGTCAATGAGCCATCCGGGTTGATCGAACGCCACATCAACCCCTGCATCACGCCGGCTATCCACATGGCGGCAATGTACAAAACAATGCCAACCGTCGCCACCCAAAAGTGCAGCTCAATGGCCGGGACGCTGTGCATTTTGGTTTGACCAAACAGGCGCGGCACCAGGAAGTACAGCGCGCCCATAGATATAAAACCAACCCAGCCCAGCGTGCCGCCATGGACGTGCGCAATATTCCAGTCGGTGTAATGCGACAGCGCGTTGACGGTTTTGATCGACAACATCGGCCCTTCGAAAGTTGCAATACCGTAGAACGACAGCGCAACGATCATGAAACGAATGATCGGGTCGTCCCGCAGCTTGTGCCACGCGCCTGACAGCGTCATCACGCCGTTGATCATGCCGCCCCAGCTGGGGGCCAGCAAAATAAGCGAGAACACCACGCCCAGTGATTGCGCCCAGTCGGGCAGCGCGGTGTAATGCAGGTGGTGCGGGCCGGCCCACATATACGTGAATATCAGCGCCCAAAAGTGCACAATGGACAAGCGGTACGAATACACCGGCCGCTCAGCCTGCTTGGGAATAAAGTAGTAAACGATGCCCAAAAAACCCGCTGTGAGTAAAAAACCCACCGCGTTGTGCCCGTACCACCACTGCACCATCGCGTCTTGCACGCCGGCGTAGGCTGAATAAGACTTCATCCAGCCAGCCGGCACGACTGCTGCGTTGACGATGTGCAGCATGGCTACTGCAATGATGAACGCGCCGTAAAACCAGTTGGCTACATAAATGTGGCGTACTTTACGAATACCGATGGTGCCAAAAAAAGCGATGGCGTATGCCACCCACACGACGGTGATGAGCAGTGCGATCGGCCACTCCAACTCGGCATATTCTTTGCCCCGCGTGAACCCCATTGGCAAAGATACAGCCGCCGCAACAATGACAACCTGCCAGCCCCAAAAGTGAAACGCGGCCAGCTTGTCTGAAATGATGCGCGTCTGGCAAGTGCGCTGCACGACGTAGTAGCTGGTGGCAAACAGTGCGCAACCGCCAAACGCAAAAATACCCGCGTTGGTGTGCAGCGGTCGCAAGCGCCCAAACGACAACCAAGATATGCCAAAGTTAAGCTCGGGCCAGGCCATTTGCGCCGCAATAAATACGCCCACCAGCATGGTCACCACGCCCCATACTACCGCCATGATGCTGAATTGGCGTACCACTTTATCGTTGTAAACCGTGGCCTTTGAGGCAGACCAGGTTCGCGCGGGGGCGCTCAAAGTTGGAAGGGGGAGTACAGCGCTCATATTTTGGAATCCTGGTTGCCTGAAGTTATGGCTTGAAGTTATGACTTAAGTGTGCTGATGGTGCTTGTTGAGCGTATTGATATGGATCAAGCTTGCATCAATAGATGCGTCAATAGATGCGTCAAGAGATGCTTTAGTTGGAGCATCAGGCTCAGCTCCAAGGATCCGCTGGGCTTCACCAGCAAGCTCTTCAAACTGACCTGACCAGACCGCCCACGCCAACACGCCCATCACAGCCAGTGCCAACAACACCGACAGCGGGACCAGCAAAAATAAAATATCCATCACTTGCTCGCTTTGAATTTCGAAAGACGTGCGGCATTAGCCATCACCAGCAGTGAGCTGGTCGCCATACCCAGCCCCGCCAGCCAGGCTGGCAGCCAACCAGCCAGCGCCAACGGCACGCAAATAGCGTTGTAAACCGCGGCCCACGCCAGGTTTTGCTTGACGATGCGAAGCGTACGCTTGGCTTGACCAAGCATGACGGGCAGCATCAACAGTTGTGCGCCGGGTATGACGAAATCGCTTTGCGCCTGAGCCAGCGGTACAGACGCGCCTATGGCCACAGACACATGCGCCGCTGCCAGTGTGGGCCCGTCGTTCAGCCCGTCACCCACCATCAACACTTTGCTGCCCCGGGTTTGCAGCGCCTGCAATAAGGCCAACTTGGTTTCAGGTGTGCAATCGCCTACGACGTTATTTTTCCCGTTGCTAATGTCGAGCTGGTCAGCGACACCTTGCGCGGCGGTTTGCGTGTCGCCCGACATCATGTAAACAGCCAGCCCTTGGGCCTGCAATGCAGCAACCGTTTTGGCAGCGTCTGGCCGTAAGGCTTCGGCCAATTCAAAGGTCGCTATCCAGCCGCGCTTATCGGCAAGAAAGACGCATCTGCCTGGATCAGCACCGGCATCAACCTGGCAAAACAGATTCGAGCCCAAACGCAGCGGGCCCGTGACGTCTTCAGAACTTTCAGCCAGCCAGCCTTGCAAACCAAGGCCGGCAAACTCCTTGACATCGACCACGCTAGCCTTGGTTAAAGCAGCAGTTGCCAGTGTGCGTGAAACCGGGTGCAAAGACTGTTCAGCCAGACCAGCTGCCCATTGCAGTGCCTGGTCGGCCAAAACACCCGACCGTGTTTTCACCGACTTCAGATGCATGGAGGCATCGGTCAGGGTACCCGTCTTGTCAAAAATAACCACATCAATGTCGCTGAGCGATTCAATCGCCTGCAAGCGACGCACCAGCACGCCATGCCGCGCCAGCAAGCCAGCAGTGGTCAGCATGGCGGTGGGTGTGGCTAACGACAGCGCGCAGGGGCAAGTCACCACCAGTACGGCAACGGCGGCCATCAGTGCCATAGCGGGGTCCCAACGCCACCAAAACGCCAATGCCCCTAGCGCGGCAAGCAACACAAATATCAAAAACGGCTTGGCTACCTTGTCAGCCAGCACGGCAAGACGCGGCTTGTCAAGGGCAGCTCGCTGCATCAACGTGACAATTTGCGCGTACCGGGTATCCGCGCCCAGCTTGTCTACCCGCACCAATGCGGCATTGCCCACGTTGTAGCTGCCCGCCATCACTAAATTACCCACATCTCGCTTGACTGCGCGCGACTCACCAGTGAGCAGCGCTTCATCGGCATAGGCTGCACCCGAAAGCACAGCGCCATCTGCGGGAAAAGCCTCACCCGGCAACACGCGGACCAGGTCGCCAACTTTCAAGCAGCGCACTGCCACCCGCTCAAAATTACCACCCACCAATTGCCTCTCAACGCTTGCTGGCAGCCGCTGCATCAGCGCGCCCAGCGCACCCGCAGTGCGCGAGCGCAGGCGCTGCTCAAGCCAACGTCCGGTCAACAAAAAGAACACAAACATCGTCAGCGAATCGAAATACACCTGTTTTCCCCACCACCCTAGCGGCTCAAAGGCAGCTGCCGTACTGACAGCAAAAGTAACCGCTATGCCTATGGCTACCGGCAAGTCCATGCTGATGCTGCGCCGCATCAAGTCGCGCCAGGCGTTGGTAAAAAATGGCCGACATGAAAATATCACCACTGGCAGACTGAGCACCCACGATGCCCAACGCAGCAGCTTTTCAATATCCGGCGACACATCACCCGGCTGGGTGAAATAGGTAGGTGCCGCATACATCATGACCTGCATCATGCAAAACCCTGC
>JANMWH010000372.1:0-15405 GCA_031393945.1 Polaromonas sp.
ATACCGCTGCCATGGACGCTTATGCCCGCACAGGCGCGCACTTGGCCGCCATACGCGCAGCGCATGACGGCGCTTTCTTTTCAGAGTCCATGTTTGCACGGTTTGTGCCTTGCAGCTTGACAGGCAGCTGGCGCGGGCGACGGTATGGCGAAACACATGGCTGAGCGCGCGGTGCTTCGCGACAAACACGTCATCGTGGTAGGCGCGGGCATGGGCGGCTTGGTCAGCGCGCTGTTGCTGTCGCACAGCGGTGTGCGGGTGACGTTGGTTGAATCAGCCGCAACGCCCGGCGGCAAAATGCGGCAGATCAATGTGGGCGGCGCGTCAGTCGATTCAGGGCCCACGGTGTTCACGATGCGCTGGGTGTTTGAGCAAATTTTTGCACAGGTGGGTTGCAGTCTGACAGACATGGTCAAGCTGGAGCCACTGGATATTTTGTGTCGCCACGCTTGGCGCAGCAGCAACAACAGCAGCGAGCAGCGATTAGATTTATTCACCGACGTTGAGCGCTCAGCCGACGCGATTGCACAATTTAGCTCGCCTGAAGAAGCCAAGCGCTTCAAAGCCTTTTGCAAAAAAGCCAAAGAGATTTACCAGCATCTAGAAGGCCCCTACATCCGCTCGTCACGCCCCGGCTTGGTCAGCATGGGGTCCGACCTGGGCCCCAGCGGACTGGCGGCACTGGCCAGCCTCGGCCCTTTTGCGTCGTTGTGGCAGTCGTTGGGCCATTACTTTCATGATCCGCGTTTGCGCCAGCTCTTCGGCCGGTACGCCACTTATTGCGGTGCATCGCCTTGGGCTGCGCCCGCCACGCTGATGTTGGTCGCGCATGTCGAGCTTGACGGCGTGTGGTCAGTTGATGGCGGCATGCATGCGCTGGCCAAAGCGGTAGCGAGCCAAGCCGAACGACAAGGCGCAACGCTGCGCTATTCAACGCCCTGCCAGCGCATCTTGGTACGTGATGGTCGTGCCTGCGGCGTTGAGCTTGCAGGCGGCGAGCAACTGCACGCCGATGCAGTGATTTTTAATGGCGATACCAGTGCGTTGGCGCAAGGATTGTTAGGTGACGGCGCGCGGCAAGCTGCAAAAAACACGCCACTGGCCAAGCGCTCGCTGTCAGCGATTACTTGGTCCGTCAACACCAAAACATCAGGCTTTCCCCTCGTCAGGCACAACGTGTTTTTTGACGATGACTACAAACTTGAGTTCGATGAAATCTTCAAACAACACAAGTTGCCCACCAGAGGTACGGTGTACGTTTGCGCGCAAGACCGCAGCGATGCTGCAACACACACCGATCAAAACGAACGCCTGCTGTGTCTGGTCAACGCGCCAGCGGTAGGAGACCAGCGTGCAGGTCAAAATTTAACGCAATCGGAGATTGAATCATGTCAGGAGCAAAGCCTCAAACTGCTCGGCCAATGCGGGCTGGCGCTGGATTTGACTTCAGCCACAGCGCACCACGTGCGCACCACGCCGAACGAGTTCAACCGGCTGTTTCCGGGGACGGGCGGGGCGCTGTACGGTCAGGCGTCGCACGGGTGGATGACGCCTTTCCAAAGGCCGAGCTCGGCCAGCAAGCTGCCGGGGCTGTACCTGGCGGGGGGCAGCGTGCACCCGGGGCCGGGCGTGCCAATGGCGGCGCTGTCGGGCCAACTGGCGGCCGCCACAGTCATGGCGCACCTCGCTTCGACCAAGCCGTTGGGCCGGGTGCGTATCTCTGGTGGTACGTCGACGCCATCAGTGACGACGGCCAGTACGCGCTCAGCATCATCGCCTTTGTAGGCAGCGTTTTTTCGCCGTACTACGCCCACGCTATTGGCAGGCAAGGCAGTGCCGTAAATGCACAAAACCACTGCGCCATTAATGTTGCGCTTTACGGCCCGGGCAGCGGCCGCTGGGCCATGACCGAGCGCGGCAGCAATAGCGTTGAACGCAATGCCGAACAATTGGTGATTGGCCCCAGCCAGCTCAAGTGGACAGGCGATCATTTGCAAATTGACTTGAACGAAGTCAGCGTGCCCCTGCCGCGGCGCGTGCGCGGCACAGTGCGCGTGTACCCGCAAGCGTTATGCAACTATTCAGCCAATCTAGACGACCAGGGCAAACACCGCTGGGGCCCGATTGCGCCTTGCGCCCGGGTTGAAGTTGACTTGCAAAAACCCGCCCTCAAGTGGCAAGGCCACGGCTACCTTGACAGCAACGAGGGCGACGAGCCCATCACCGGGCCGTTCAAAACCTGGGACTGGTCGCGTGCCCGCTTGCTTGATGGCAGCACCGCCGTGATTTACGACGTAACGCAATTGAGCGGCGTGCAAACCGTGCTGGCCGAGCGCTTTAAACCTGATGGCAGCCACGAACCCTTCACGCCCGCCACCCAACGCGAGCAATTGCCCAGTACCTGGTGGCGCGTTGATCGCGGTGTGCGTTCGGGTGGTGGCACAACTCAAGTGTTAGACACCCTTGAAGACACGCCGTTTTACGCCCGCAGCCTGCTGCAGACCACGCTGCTTGGCGAGCGCGTGACCGCTGTGCACGAAACGCTAGAGCCCCAGCGCTTAAAGAGCCGAGCGGTGCAAATGATGTTGCCCTGGCGCATGCCGCGCCGCGCTTGAGGATAAAAAACCATGGTTGCTAACGACACCGTTAAAGTTTTGCACGTGCTGTCTGCCTGCCTGTTTTTAGGCAACGTCGTGGTCAGCGGTACGTGGGCGTTTTTAGCTGAACGCACGCGTAATTTTGAAGTGATCTCATTTAGCAATCGCTTGGTGTTGGTTACAGACTTGATGTTCACGCTCACAGGCGCGCTGCTTGTCGTCTACACCGGCTCACTAATGGCGCACAGGTACGACGGTGCGCCTGCCGCATCGCAAGCGTGGATCACCTGGTCTTATATGTTGTTTGGTTTGTCGGGTCTTATTTGGCTGCTGGTACTGGTGCCGATTCAGCTGCGCCAGCGTGTGCTGCTCAAGCGCGACCAAGCAGTGACCACGGAGTATTTAAAACTCTCACGCGTGTGGCAAATCAGCGGCGCCATTGCTACTGTAGTGCCGCTGCCGATTGTGTATTTGATGATCATCAAAGGCATTTGATTGCAGCCGACAGCCGCGCCATGAAAGGTCAAGTTGTTTTGATCACTGGCGGTGCATCGGGCATTGGCGCCGCCACGGCCAAAGCACTGCTGGCTTACGGCGCAGTGCCCGTGCTGATCGACTGCGACAGCGCCAACCTGGCCGCCACTGCCGCGCAGCTGGACGGGGTGCTTTCTTTTTGTGTGGACGTCACCGACCTTGCCGTCTGTGAGGCCGCCGTGGCGCAAACGATTGCCACGCACGGCCGCATCGACGTGGTGTGGGCCAACGCCGGTATCGCGTCGTTCGGCCCGCTGCTGCTGACTGATCTTGATGCCTTCAAGCGCTGCGTTGAAGTCAATGTGTTTGGCACGCTCAACATCGTGCGCGCCGCGCTGCCAGCGGTTATTGCGCAGCGCGGCTACGTGCTGGCTACCGCGTCGGTATCAAGTTTTGCGCACCCGCCTGCGGTGTCTAGCTACGCTGCATCTAAAGCAGCAATTGAAGCCATGTGCAACTGCTGGCGCATTGAGCTGGCCGCGCACGGCGTAGGCGTGGGCACTATCTACGCGTCGTGGGTACAAACGCCGCTGGTGACAGAAGGCGACCTGCACCCGGCCTTTGTGCGCCTGAAAAGCACCATGCCTGCACCGCTGCGCCGCGCCATTCCGGCCAGCCAGGCGGCCGACATGATCATCAAAGGCATTGCACAGCGCAAGCGCCGCATTTGGGTGCCAGGCTGGGTGCGCGTGCTGCACTGGCTACGGGTTGCGCTGGCCACGCCGCTGGCTGAACGGCAGCTTTTAAAAGCCGCGCCTGAAATGGAGCAAATGTTTCTGCAAACCATTGCCACCAGCGGCGTCAAGGCATCGTCAGTGGCACCGCGCGAGTTGGCGCGTGAGGCAGCTGATTAAACCAGCTTTCATTTGCTATTTAATAAATAGCTGCTCTCGCCCGTATTTATTGGGCTACAGGCCGTATTTATTGCTGTTTTAGCCGATTTGCAGCCATTACACAGCCGTTATACAGCCGTTACACAGCCGTTTTCGTCAGATTCGGCGCTTGGGCCAACCCGGCTAACGCTTCACACCACTGGCGTGGTCATGACTTTGCCGGACTCAATCAGCCAGTCAATGTGCGCCAGCAGTTGCTCGCCGGTGGCGGTGGCCAGCTCGTACGCGTTGGCTTCGCTCATGTCGACATGCGCCATTGACCATTTGCCATAGCGCCGACCCGTGATGTTTTCAGTTGAAATCAGCACCACGTTTTTGTGCCGCGTGTCTGCCGTGATGCGCTCGTACAGCGCCTCCAGCGTGCCCTTGTCGCCTTCCAGCGCTTGCAAGTACATGCCTTGCCCCTGGCACAGCACACCGGTGATGTTGTTTTCAGTGTTGTAGGCTTGCGCGGCCTGCAAAATAGTGCCCGTCACGGCGGTGGTGAGGGGGCCGACAGCGGTGCTGGAGTAAAGCATTCGGACGAGCATGGCGTAGTACCTTTGGGTTGCGTGTATTTTAGCGGCGCGTTTTACTGAACAGCACCCGCGGCGCGGTGCCCACACAACGCAGCAAGTTTTGCTACTGCTCAGCCGCTGGTTTGGCTTAACCCCAGGCAAATGAAGTGAACGCCGCTTGCGCCAAAATAAAAGCGTCGAGCTTCAACAGCTCATTTTCTGCACCTCTAACTCCTCTACTTTTCCACCATGCTCACCCAAGTAAGTGATTTGATCATTGCCGCCAACGTCGGCATCATGCTGTTTTTCTCAGTAGCCGTGGCGCCCACTATTTTTATGGTGCTGCCGCCTGAATGGTCAGCTGCGTATGTGCGCAAGTTTTTCCCCAAGTACTTTTTGTTTTTAGGTATCACCAGTGCCATCGCCGCCGCGCTACACAGTGCGCCCGCTGCACAAATCAGCCTGGCCGCTTGCGCAATTGTGTTTTTCTTCAGTGTGTTTTGGCTCACCCCGCGCATCAATGCCGCCAAAGATAGCAAGCAAATGAAAACCTTCAACCTGCTGCACTACACCAGCGTGGGCCTTAATTTAATTCAGCTCGCCGTGATGATTTGGCTGCTGGTTAAAAGCGTGTTGGCTGCCTGATTGCCAATGCCCTTGGGCGCGCTGGCTGCGGTAAACGCTGGCAAACTTTAGGCTTTTACTGAAACGCACCATGCTGATACAACTTACCTACGCAAGTCGCACCTCAAAAACTATCGTGCCTGAGGACCTCAAATCCATCCTGGCGGCATCGCAGCGCAACAACACGCGAGTAGGTGTTACAGGCGCGCTGTGCTTGGCTAACGGCATTTTTTTGCAGCAGCTCGAGGGCGACCGCACGGCAGTCAACAATCTGTACCACCGCATTTTGCTCGACCCGCGCCATCGCGACCCTGCGATTTTGGACTTCAACGAAATTCCGGCGCGCAAATTCACGCAGTGGTCAATGGGGTCGCTGTCGTCGCTGGAATCAAACCGAGCCATCTACCTTAAGTACTCCCGCTCAGCCAGTTTCGACCCGTACACGATGAGTCCCAGCACGTTGCGCGCATTTTTTGACGAAATCATGCACAACGCTGCTTGGCTGGGCTGACCCGCACGGGTCGTACCGGTCAACTAGCTATCACCGCAATGCAGTTTTATGGGTAAACGCACCTCACCCCGCGCGATTGAAGACGCCAACGATTTAAGTCAGCTTGGCAACATCGTGCAAGACAAGCGCAACGGCAAACGATCAGGCGCCAAAAAAGGCCGGCGCAATCGCCACTATGAAAAACAGTTGATCAGAAATGCGATTACTGCCGGTGTACTGAACAGCGTCGACAACGCTGATGCGAGCGGCCCCGCTGGTGATTCGGCGAGTCCTGATTTTTAATTGGGCCGTCAGCTAACTGCTATGTATTAATGAGCTCTTCGCGCCCGTGTTGATTGGGCTAGAGCCGGATTTGAGTCCTATTTTTGCTCTATTTGGCTCGGCCATGCCCTTTTTTGAGGGCCGCTGCGCCGCTCGTCCAGCCCATTGCCAATCGCCACTTCAGCACAAAATAGTCTCCATGACTCCCCAGCCCACTCACCCCACTCACCCCACTCATCTTGCTAATCCGATCATTCGTATCCTGACTATAGGCCAGCAATGGCCTACGCTTGACCCGTTTTTGTTTTGCGCGTACCACGACGACGCCTATCCCGCCGCCAACGCCGACATGAGTCCCAAGGCATCGCTAGCAGGCCGCGACATCGGGCAAGACTTCAGTTGCAAGGACGGCTGGAGCATGTACCACGGCCACAGCGTGCCCGGCTTTCCCGCACACCCGCACCGGGGGTTTGAAACCGTGACCGTTGTGCGCAAGGGGCTGATCGACCATTCAGATTCGCTCGGTGCCACCGCCCGCTTTGGCCGCGGCGACGTGCAGTGGCTAACTGCAGGCAAAGGTATCGTGCACGCCGAAATGTTTCCACTGCTCAACCTTGACGCCGCCAACCCGCTGGAGCTGTTTCAAATTTGGCTCAATTTGCCCGCAGTCAGCAAAATGGCCGAGCCGCGCTTCACGCTGTTTTGGGCAGACGACATTCCCCGCCGCGAAGTGGCAGACGTTAACGGACTGGTCACGCACGTGTCTGTGATTGCAGGCCAGCTCGCGGGCCTTAACCAAACCCTCCAAACCCTCCAACCCCTCCAACCCCTCCAACCCCTCAGCCCACCACCCGAGTCTTGGGCCGCGCAAGCTAAAGCAGACGTCGCCATCTGGACGCTACTGCTGCAGCCCGGCGCGCGCTTTACGCTGCCCGCAGCCAATGCGGGCACGCGGCGCAACCTGTATTTTTTCAAAGGCCAGTCGGTAACAGTGGGCGGGCACAACGTGCAAAGCCACGGCGCCATCGAGCTGCAGGGCGACGTAGCGGTTGAATTGATAAATGGAAACATTGAGGCAGAGTTTTTGCTGCTACAAGGCCAACCCATAGCCGAGCCAGTCGCCCAGTACGGCCCGTTTGTCATGAATACCCAAGCCGAAATTAGCCAAACCATCGCCGACTACCAACGCACCCAGTTCGGCGGCTGGCCGTTTGAAAGCCACGCCCCCACGCATGGGCGCGACCCGGCTCGGCTGGCTATGCACCCAGGTGGGCGGGTAGAAGCGCCGGTTTAACAAGTACAAGGTAGCTGGAGTCTGCATTGGCAGCACTGCTAGCAATCCTTAAACTTTGTGTATGAGCACCACCCTAACCATTCGCAATCTAGAAGAGCCCGTCAGGCACCTGCGGCAATGGGCGGTCTATGGAGGCTGAAGCGCGGGATATTCTTTCGCGCAGCGTCAAAGGCCTTGATTTGTCTGCTCCCACGGCCGCAAAGCCCACGAGCAGCAACCCGCCAAGCACGCCGGCACAAATCACGCCGTCAGGCAAATTTGATCACCTCATGAGTATCTGGCAAGGTCGCGGCACCACCGACCAGCTCATGCAAGCCAAGCGTGGTGAGGACTAGCCAATTGACCGTTTTAATTGACGCCAACGTCATTGCAGATGTGATTTACGAAGATCCGGTTTGGGCCACATGGGCGGCAGCTCAGCTGGCAACGTATGCGGGCGCAACGTGTAATAACCCCATCATTTACAGCGAGCTGTGCTAGTACGCCAGCCGCGTTGAAGCAGTCGACGATTTGGTAAATAGTTTTGACTATCAGTTTGAAGTGTTCCTGCGCTACGCACTGTTTTTTGGCATCACGGGCTTACCGTGCCTACAGGCAAAGAGGCGGCACCAAAACCGCACCCCTGCCGGACTTCTTCCCAGGCGCACACGCCCAAGTGCTGGGCATCCCCATCTTGACCCGTGACGCAGGCCGCTACACAAGCTACTTACCCGGCGTGCAGCTGATCTGCCCCTAAGCTGATCGCCAATTTGCTTGAATACTGCAAACAAGCGCTATATATTTAGTAGCTACTTTCGCCTGTATTAATTGGGCTAGAAGCTGATCAGACGCCTAAAAATGACCTTTTTGGACTCAAAAACTGCCAAAACCTCGACAGGGGTGATTCAGGCACGGTATTACTTCAGCTTCTTGTAAGCCCGGTTCAGTTCCGCACCCTTGCTCGTGTCTTGCAGGTCCCGCGCCACATCAAGCGCCGCCTGCTTAATGATCGGGTCGGGCACATCAGCCGTGATGGTCGCTGCGCCGTCTATCGACTCGTCCCGCTCGTTCGGCATTTGCAGCTGCGCTTGAACGGCGGCATCTTGCGGCGTGAGTGGCTTGTTCACCTCGGCGCGCTGGGTTGCGGGTGGTGGGTTTGCTGATGGTTTTGGTGGCGTGGGCAACTTGGGTTTGGACATGCCTTACTTTGCAGCTGGCTGATGCGGGTAAGCGTAGGCAGGTAAGGTTGTTGGGTGTAGGTGGGGGGTGTCAGATTAAATTGTTTTGAAACAATGCTGCATATTTAATAGCTGCTCGCGCCTATATTTAGGGGGCTTAAGGGCTAATTTACTGGTGACCCAAAACTAGAACTACAAAAAATAACTGTTGCGTAAGCGACCAAATAGCGTTGGCAGCGTGAACGCTTACAACTCTCAAGACTGTTTCAAGGCATGATTCCTTGAAACAAAACGTTGAGTCATTCATTCTTTCATTTACTCAATCAGTAGTCAGCAAACTCCCATGGCCGTTTTAATCCCCGCATTGGGCGCCTGCGTGTCCCGCATGACCACCGGCGAGCGGCGGTTGGCTGAGCGGCTAGAGCAAAAGCTCGACGCTGACTACATGCTTTGGTACGACGTGCCAGTCGGCCCCAAGCAGTCGCACCCTGACTTTGTCGTCATGCACCCCCGGCGCGGCATTTTGATTCTGGAAACCAAAGACTGGAAGCTGGAAACCATTCAGCAAGCCACCCGCCAAGCTTGGGATATTTTGGTGGACGGCCATGTCAAAGTCGTCATGAGCCCGCTGGCGCAAGCCCGCTTTTGCGCGACTCAGGTTGTCGATGCGCTTGAACGTGACCCGCAGCTGGTGCAGCCCAGCGGTCCGCACCAAGGCAAGCTGGCTTTTCCGTGGGGGCACGGCGTGGTGTTCACCCGTATCACTCGCAAGCAGTTTGATGGTGCTGGTTTGGGTGAAGCCATTGCGCCGAACTACGTGATTTGCAAAGACGAAATGCTCGATACCGCTGACGTTGAGCAATTTCAGCAGCGCCTGTGGAACATGTTTCCCCATTCATTCGGCGGCGTCATGTCGCTGCCGCAGCTTGACCGCGTGCGCTGGAACATGTTTCCCCAAGTGCGTGTGCAAACGCAGGGCGCGCTGTTCAATGACAACGATGCAGACACCGAACTGCCCAGCATCATGCGCGTGATGGACTTGCAGCAAGAGCAACTGGCGCGCAGCTTGGGCGACGGCCACCGCGTCATTCACGGCGTGGCTGGCTCTGGCAAAACCATGATTTTGGGCTACCGTGCAGAGTACCTGGCCGAGGCTCATACGCCTGCGTCTAAGCCTATCTTGATTTTGTGCTTTAACGAACCGCTAGGCGTCAAGCTTGATTCCGTTATGCGCGGCAAAGGCCTTGACGGCAAAGTACACGCCCGGCATTTTCATAAATGGTGCCGTGATCAGCTGGTGGCGTTCGGGCAAGCCGTGCCTGGCCAAAACTTGACCAGCGAGCAATATGCAGAAGAGCTGGCACTGCGCGTAATAAGCGGCGTTGACCGCAAGCAAATCCCCAGCGGTCAATACCAAGCCGTGCTAATAGACGAGGGCCACGACTTCAAACCCGAATGGTTAAAGCTGGTCACACAAATAGTCGACCCCGCTACCAACAGCTTGCTGCTGCTGTACGACGACGCACAAAGCATTTACGAGCGCAGCCGCAAAAAGAACTTCAGCTTTAAAAGCGTCGGCATTCAGGCCAGCGGCCGCACCACCATCTTAAAAATCAACTACCGCAACACCAGGCAAATTCTGCAAATCGCCAGCTTGGTGGCCGCCGACTTACTGACAGCCGACGACAAAGACGATGACGGCATACCACTGCTAAAACCCATCAGCTGCGGCCGCGACGGGCAAGCCCCCATCATCATCAAACTGCCCAGCCTGCGCGAAGAAGCCTTTGCCATTGCCGACCACCTAAGCAGCGCCCACAAAGAAGGCCACGCCTGGGGCGACATGGCCATCTTGTGCGCCGACTGGAAAACGATGGACACCTGCGCAGACGCATTGCACCAACGCAGGCTGCCCTTCAATGTGCGCAAACGCTCAGGCGACTACAACCCCAGCGCAGACGCCATACAAATCATGACCATGAAGGTCAGCAAAGGCCTGGAGTTTCCCGTGGTCGCGCTACCGGGTGTGGGGGATATGCCTGCTGCGGGTGAGGATGAGCAGGAGGCGGCTCGGGTGTTTTATGTGGCTGCTACGCGGGCTACGCAGAGGTTGGTTGTTGGGGTGGGTGGGGATGGATTGCTGGGCAGACGGGTATCCTGAATTACCTAGACGCTCTCAACGCAATGACGCATAGTCTTATGCAATTTGCCCGCGTTTGGACTATGGCGTGCTGGCCAGTGACATATCGGCTACGGCGAGACTAACGAGTGCTGTATCACAACGCACAGGAGGGCTGGGACGCTTTCAGGATGCGATACTTCCGCAGAATGCGATGGGGTTCGCAGTCGCGATTACACCAACGGTTATCAAAGGTTTCGACAATGGCAACAGATTTCGCGTTTCGTAAAAAGGCGATGAAGGAACTACCCACCAGCACGGGTGTTTACGTGCTGTGTGACTTGGATGGAGTGCCTATTTACGTTGGCCAATCGAAAGATGGCATCAGGGCGCGTGTCTCAAGGCATTTGACATCTGCGAGGTCTGACATCATCGCAAACCGGCAGATCGATGTTTGGGAAATTGCTTATGTACTCGCTTACCCCATCGTAAATTTGCAAGAAATCACGCCCACCGAAAATCGGCTTTACCACTACTTCAATAAGCGATCGAAATTGATGAATGGCACGGTCCCACGTTCACCTCCGAAAGCGCCGACTCCCAAGCCTTCAGTGAAGGTTCAGGTAATGTCCGACAAGGAAATTGCCGAAAGAAAAACACCTGAGCAACGCTTGCCACGCCAAGCCAACCATTACGCTCAGATCGTTGGTCACTTCTTGGCAGTGAAAAATTCAACGCAAATTGCCGGAGCGATGGACGCGCACTTTGAAAGGTTGAAGAAATACCATTCCAGCCTCATCGATTCAGCCGTTTCTTATGCTGATGACGCGCTCGAAAGTTAAAAGTCCTTTCGATTCTTTTTACTGGACATAATGCGAATAAAACTGTATAAATAGACAGTTATCGGATAAAAAAATGAATACTTTTTATGAATTCTTCGCTGGTGGTGGTATGGCACGAGCCGGCCTAGAAGGCGATTGGCAATGCTTGTTTGCCAATGACATCAGCCCGAGCAAAGGTCACTCTTACAAAGCAAACTGGGGGGACGAAGACCTTTTGGTTAAGAATATCTATGAGGTTCAGTTGAACGAGCTTCCAGGTAATGCGTCAATGGCATGGGGTTCTTTTCCATGCCAAGATCTCTCACTTGCTGGGGTAGGTGTGGGGCTGGAAGGGGAGCGATCTGGCGCATTTTGGGGTTTCTGGAAAATTATTTGTGACCTTGATGCTGAAGGCCGGAAACCCCCGATTGTTGTTTTGGAAAACGTATTCGGTGCGCTCACTTCGCGGGACGGAAAAGACTTCGAGCTGATTGCTGAAGCCATTGCAGCGCAGGGGTATCTGGTAGGTGCCATGTTGATTGACGCGATCCATTTTGTGCCGCAGTCAAGGCCACGCTTGTTCATTGTGGGAGTTGACTCAAGTTTAAAACTGCCAGAGCAATCTCACACCAACACGCCAAACCCAGCATGGCATCCGGGCGCAATGGTAAGGGCTTACAACCGTTCGAGTCGACAAGTCAAAACTGCTTGGCGTTGGTGGTCGACACCACATAACACTGCACCACTGCTTACGCTCGACAGCTTGGTGGAGTTAGATCCCAAAGGAGTGGCATGGCATTCCGAGGCTGAAACCAACAAGCTTCTGCAAATGATGGCACCACTGCATCGTAGAAAGGTGCTCGCGGCCCAAAAGTCTGGGTCCGTCAAAGTTGGAACTATTTACAAGCGCACGCGGAACGGGGCTCAAAGAGCAGAAGTACGCTTTGACGGGGTAGCCGGATGCTTACGTACCCCAGGCGGTGGCTCTAGCAGGCAGACAATCATGGTTGTTAACGGCGCAAAGATAAAGAGCAGGTTGATTTCTCCACGAGAAGCTGCGCGTTTGATGGGGCTGCCCGATAGCTACAAGCTTCCTGAGAAGTACAACGAGGCATATCACCTTATGGGTGATGGAGTTGTGGTGCCGGTGGTGTCGCACTTGAACAAACATCTTTTGTTGCCTATTGCAAACCTCAACCGTAAGGCAACTGGCGGGTGCCATTTCAATGCCCGCGCGGCGTGAGCGGGAAGAATCGGGGTCGGACTCCAAATCTTCTACCCTGAAACTCGTATTTCCAAGCTCTTTTAGGCCGTTTTCACCTATTAAATGTGCCTATAGACCAATAAAAACCGGCGCAAGCAGCTCCTAAATATATAGCATCGGGTCATCAGAATCCAGACTTTCCATCTCTCGCCACCGGCCCCACAACCCGCCCATCCAGCCTACGGTTTCCTCAGCGAAGGCTTCACCAATCCTTTCGCAGCCCCAGGCGCCAGGTAGTGCTGCATTGAGACCACCGACTTGCCGATTTGGCTTTCCAGCTGTTTGGGCGCCTGCTTGGCGATGCCGCCGCTGCGGGTCACATTCCAATTTAATCCAGACTAAACATCCTCAAATCAACGCAACCGCCTCGTGCAACAAATCAGCCGTTAAAGGCAAGCCGCGCAACTCAAATGCAGTAATCAGCTCTTCCGCTGACCGCACAGGGTTCGTCCAGTGGGCGCGCATTTTTTTGATAGCGCTCAGGGCGGGGATTTTTTGCAGCTGCAATTGGTTCACTATGAACTCATCGGGGTGCTGCACTTCAATGCCGTAGGGCTGCAAAATAGCTCGCGGAAAGTCCTTCAGGTTGAAGGTGACGATGGCATCTGTGTGGCCGACTATCGCCGCGGCTACAACGTGGCGGTCATCCGGGCCGGGTAACTCGATGCTGTTTGCCAGCTTTTCATGGTGGGTCACCAGGCAGTCGGGCACGCTGGCACACATTAACTTGACGACTTCGGGCAATCTGTCGGCAATTGCTGGTTTGATTTTGGCCAGGTTTCGCACCCACTCATCGTTGGTGGTGGCACTCCAACGTGCGTGGTAAAGATTCTCGCCAGCCAGACTCAACAGTGCGTCGCGAAGCAACTGTGCCCGCGGAAACTTTGACGCAGCGAGCGCCCCTAGTCTTGCTGCCGCGTGAATAGATGAGCCTTTGTGCCCCGATCCTTGTCAGTACGGACGCCCCGTGTTGGCAACCCTTGCGCAACTAAACGGCCAACCGTAGCTGCTTTTAAAGTTGCTCAAATCAAATCGACCGTGTGGCTTAGCTACAACTGAGCCCATTCTGAATACGTTGCAAGTGCAGGGTTAGGGGCTGACTCAAGCAGTAGGCGAAGTTGGGCACACAGCTCCTTCATATCGCTGTTTTTGCTGATGACTGAAGATGCGCCTTCCCCAATCGCTTTTAAACTCAAGGCCCCGTCGATATAGCCTGAAATAATTATCACGGGCAGGTCTGGACGAATCAATTTGATTTGGTGCATCAGATCTATCCCGGATGCACCTTGCAGGCGATAGTCAGTGACCAGTGCGTCGTACCTGAAGGGGTTTGCCGAAAAAGTTGCGAGTGCCTCTTTGCTGCTTTCAAAGCATGACACTTCAAAACCCGCATCGGGCAGCATTTCGCTGATGAGCTCGCGCATGGCGTCATAGTCATCGACGTAAATGATGTGTTTGACGCCGGATCCCGATTCATTAAGTGCCGGTACCTCAAGCGCGATTGCCGTAGGCAAATAGAACTCGAAGGTGCATCCTTTTTCTGGCTCTGTCTCAACCGTCATCCATCCGTGATGCAGTTCGACCACTTTGCGTATTTCCCTTAACTTCAATCTTCGGGCACCCGCTGGGCTGTCATCAACCTTTTGGGGAAGTGGCACTACGGTGTGAAATGGTCCGGCCTGTATGCGCGAGTTGTTGCTAATTACCATCCATGCGTAGGCCCGGGGGGGCAAGCCGCCGCCTAACTTATCGGCATCCGCGTCAAGCACCACGTCATCCAGCAGGATCTCTTTCATTTCGACCATGATTTGTTTTGCCAGTCCGCGCATGGATTGCCAGGCCACTATGCATGCACTTAACAGAGCCTCTTCAAGATGGTGCTCATGGGCTCTTATTCGCGGATCATCGGGAGAGACTTCAACCACCAGCTCAACTTCAATGGGCAACAACATGCGAAAACGCGTTAGTGCCCGGTTCAAAATGGGCTTGATCGACAGGTTCACCGATTCTTCGACCTGGATGCTTTGGTAGTTCATGTTGGAGCCTCGTAAGCGCGATGAGGGGAAATGTAAATTTTTAGGTCAGCGTTTGCACAGTCGAAGGTGGGTGACGATTTCAAACCGAATCTCTGGTAGATTTTGCGTGTGAAGCGTCGCCACTTGCGCAATGTGTTCAGGCAGCCGCCCGTCGGCTAAACGCTGGCTCCAGAACTCTTCGAGGGGATTCCCCTGGCTTTCCGCCAAAAGGGAAGGCTGGTAATCGGCAATTGGCTTCGGGGAAGACGCGCGGACCGTCCACAAACTCGGCGACGGTGAAGACATCCCTGTTCAGCCGTTCCCGCAGAATTTTTAACATGTCACGTACCGATGTTTTCACTAATTTATTTCTTTCGTCGGAAGTAGCCACCAACATTTCGGCGGGGTCCCTACCAACGTCTTTGGGGTCAAGTCCGGCTCAAATAGGGCGTTCATGGCGGTTCTTTTTTAAAAGCTCGTCGCGATTAAATCTAATTTAACTAATAATTGATATTTTAAAACAATTAAATTATCAAATTGAGACTTTTATTTCATATTTATCAATTTTTTGGTTTTTGGTTGCTGGATAAACGGGTGGGAGGGAGCAGGGAGCAGCAGAGCAGGGAGCAGCAGAGCCGTAAGAGTCAGGTCTATCAATGAAGCATTTGCCGAGCTAACGACATCCATTTCATGCCCGGTACGATAAAACGCCACACCACGAACAAATTCAAAATAGCTATTTACCGTAAGCCCGCTTGTGCTCATTCGGCTGGATGCCTGGGCATAAAACAGGCACTACGCCAGTCGAAGTGAGGCGA
>JANMWH010000396.1:0-3038 GCA_031393945.1 Polaromonas sp.
TTTTCAACGGTCATGGCTTTTAAAAAGTCGTCAGGAATCACGCCCTGGTAGGCGGCTTGCCACGTGGCAACGTGAATGTCGGCGATGGCTTTGGCATCACGGGGGGCGGCTGGGCGTACGGTGTAGCTGGGCATTGAGAAATCGCTCGCAAATTGTCAAACAAGCTGCAATTGTCGCGCAATGCAGCGCCGTCGGGCCAGTCAGCTATATTGCGCGCTGGACATTCAACTGGTTTACACATGCTTACTACCCTCGCCTTCCCGCTTCGCCTGACTTTCAAGCTGCTGGCATTTGCGCCGCAGTTTTACGTGCATGACACCAACGGCGCCGCCGTTGCGTATGTCAAGCAGAAGCTCTTTAAATTTAAAGAGGCCGTAACGGTTTATGCAGATGAGCGCCAAGCCGAAGTACGCTTTCAAATTCAGGCTGACCGGGTGATTGATTTTTCAGCCCGCTACAACTTTACCGATGCACAGGGTGCGAGCCTGGGCTGCATCAAGCAGCGCGGGTTGCGTTCGTTGTGGAAGGCCAGATTTGACGTCATTGACAACGAAATGCCGATTTTTGACATCAATGAAAAAAGCATGCTCACCCGCTTTTTAGACAGCCTGTTCGGGCAGATTCCGGTGATTGGTCTTTTGTCGGGCTACCTGTTTCAGCCGGCGTATGAGGTTACCCGGCCAGGCGGCGAAGCAGTCATGACGCTGACGAAAAAACCCGCGTTGTTTGAAGGACGCTTTGACATCGAACTAACCGGCGCGGGCAATCGCCTGACGCCGCGTGAAGCCGATCAATTACTGCTGAGTTTGATGATGCTGGTGCTGCTGGAGCGCAACCGCGGTTGACCCATGAGCCAGCTGGGTCAAGATGGAGCGGTCAGTATTTTCACGGCCACCGTGTTGCCCGCAGGCAACCGCTTTGCCGCACCCGCCAACCAAACCCTGCTGCAATCGGCCGAGTTGGCAAACACACCCGGCTTGAAGCTGGACAGTTCGTGCCGCAACGGCACCTGCCGAACCTGCATATGCCGGCTTGTTAGCGGCGAAGTGACCTATCAAATCGAGTGGCCGGGGCTCAGCTTGGACGAAAAGCGTGACGGCTATATCTTGCCTTGCGCGGCTTACCCCGCATCTGATGTGGTGATGGCGGTGCCGATGTAAATACTTGCGGGCGAGCGCTTTGCTGGCCGATATTTACTATTAATTTAGTAGCTGCTCGCGCCCGTATTTATTGGTCTACAGGCTGTTTTAATGCTAATAATTGCATCAATTCAGGTTTTTGATGTTTGAAAATCAGCAGCCAGGTGCGAGTCCAAACCCGGGTCCACAGGCAAAACCAACGCGACATCAAACCGTCATACAGCTCTGTAACGATGTCTGCATGCTCGCTCCGCCGCACGGCTCTCTACCCTCCCCCACTGACTTTTATGCCCTGACAGGCACCCAAGACACCACCGCCACTTTTGATGAGCATGAGACGCTGAAGAAAATATTGCGGGAAGGCCAAGCGCATTTTGAGATAACCGCTGTGTGTGAGGTAGCGACTCGGCGCGCGCCTTTTCCGGTGTTTCCGGTGTTCACGGCCAGCATTGGCACGCGCGACCCGCTTGCCCCCAGCGTTGGTTTTTTTGGCGGCATTCATGGGTTGGAGCGCATTGGCTCGCAGGTGGTGCTGGACTTTATGCAATCGCTGCTGAACCGGCTTGCCTGGGACGAATTGCTGCTGCGGCAACTTGAAAAAATACGCTTGGTTTTCATGCCTATCGTCAACCCGGGCGGCATGTGGGCGCACAAACGCGCCAATCCACACGGGGTGGATTTGATGCGAAATGCGCCGCAACGCGCAGAAAGCGCTGTGCCTTTTTTAGCGGGCGGACAAACGCTGAGCCCGCTGCTACCGTGGTACTGCGGCCCGGCGGGCGTGGCCATGCAAGCCGAAAGCACTGCGCTGCTTAAAGTAGTTAGCGAGCAGTTGGCGGTGCGCCCTTTTAGCTTGGCTTTAGACTGCCATTCAGGCTACGGTTTTCGCGACAGCATTTGGTTTCCGTATGCCAAAACCCGCCGCTGGATGCCGCACTTACCAGAAATGTTTGCACTTAAAAATATTTTAGAAGCTGCCATGCCGCACCATGACTACAGCTTTGAGCCGCAAAGCCAGCAGTACCTTCTGCATGGCGATTTATGGGACCACGCTTACGACAACACCCCAGCAGGCAATATGTTTTTGCCCATGACGCTCGAGCTTGGCTCGTGGTTGTGGATTCGCAAAAATCCGCGTCAGTTGTTCTCGCGTCACGGCATTTTTAACCCGATCAAGGCGCACCGCATCAAGCGCGTGCTGCGCCGCCACGCTGATTTACTTGAATTTTTGACCCGTGCTGCGTATTGTGCGCCGCGGTGGTTGCCGGTGGGCGACAAGCGGGCAGATTTAGCGCAACAAGCCGCCAGCTTTTGGCGCGCAAGGCGTCTCTAATGAATTGGGTTTTTCTGCGTGGGCTGGCACGCGAGGCGCGGCATTGGGGTGATTTTTCAACGCTGTTTGCACAGGCCTGCCATGCAAAAAAAATCACCCTGCAAGACCTGGCTGGCAACGGCGCACTGAACACCCAGCGCAGCGCCACATCGGTTCGCGCCACGGTCGAGTTTGCTCGTAGGCAATTGGCGGCGGCTGGCGCCCGACCGCCGCACGCGCTCTTAGCGATGTCGCTCGGGGCCATGGTGGCGACCGAATGGGCAGCGCGCTACCCGCAAGAAGTGGCTTGCCTGGTGCTGATCAACACCAGCATGCGGCCCTACAGCAACGCGGCGCAGCGGCTGCGGCCCGGCAATTGGCCCAGCCTGGCCGCACTGGCGCTGCGGTGGGCAGACGCGCGTTTTACCGAGCAACAGATCTTCGCTTTAACCTGCCGCCGCGCAGACACCCGCCAAATCGATGAAGCCAAGTGGCGAGACATCCGCGCGACCGCGCCGGTCAGCCGGGCCAATGTCGCTCGCCAGTTACTGGCTGCGGCCACTTACCGGGCTGGGCCGCTCGCGCCG
>JANMWH010000412.1:0-8836 GCA_031393945.1 Polaromonas sp.
CCCATCCACAGCGCCCAAACCGAGCTGACCAGTAACGCGAACCCAGCGATGCGTATCGCCCACTGGCCAGAGCCTTGCGAGCGCAAGCGCAACCAAAGCCAGGGTCCGGCCATCAGTGACAGGCCGCTACCCAGAGCAAACAAAGCCATCACGCCTGCCCCCTGAGAGACGCTGCTGGTCATGGCTGCTACGAGCAGTGCTGAATACAACAGGCCGCAAGGCAGCAGCGCCCACACAATACCCAGCAAGCCGATAGGTGCCAGTGCTGCCCCGCCTTTGAAGTGTCCAATCATTGTGCGCACCCGTTGCCATACCTGACGAGCCGAGTTTTCAAGCCAAACGGGCTGACGCGCATGCCACAGCAACATCAACCCCAGCAAAGCCGCGGCCACATGAAAAAGCGTCCAGACGGGGCGCAGCGCAGCAGAGTGAACACTCAGCCATCCCACGCCCTGCATCGACGCGGCCGCCAGCGCACCCAACGTTGAATAACCCAGCAGCCGGCCCGCCTGAAAAACCAACAAAGCCCTAGTGCTCTGGCCTGCCTGCGTGCGGCCAATTGCCGCACAGGATGCACCGCACATGGCTACACAATGCGGTCCACCCGCCAGACCCATTAACAAGGCGGTGGCGGCTAGGGCGCTTTGCATAAAGAACTGCGCAGCCTGTTGTCCTGCAAGCCCAAGGCGTACAGGCCTACACGGATAGCAGGTGTAAAAGGTCGCATTGGTAAAACTCTTGGTATTAACTAGCAGCATGCGCGTTTTGACTTAAACAGCATTTGCGCCAAGTCAAACTTTGATCAGTTCTTCCAGCAAAAACTCCAACCACAGCAGGAAAACACCATGTCAGCCAGCACGTCCTTTTTTGTTCCCATTCATCCACTAGGCGTCGTAACGCCCCCACCACAGGCTTCGGGAGTCCAATTGAACAAACAGTTCATCAAAATCGCTTGCTCCAACTGCAACATGCGAGAGCTTTGCATGCCGATTGGACTGGATGCAGAAGAGCTAAAACGTGTTGACGAGTTGGTGACCAAGCGGCCTTTTGTCAAACGCGGCAGCGCACTTTTTCGTGCAGGCGATCCATTTACGGCGCTCTACGCCATACGCAGCGGGTTTTTTAAAACCAGTGTGACATCTGAGGACGGTCAAACCCAGGTCACTGGCTTTCAAATGGCGGGAGAAATCATGGGGCTTGATGGCATTGCTACTGACCTGCACACCTGTGATGCCGTTGCGCTGGAAGACACCGAAGTTTGTGCCTTGCCCTTCGACAGGATTGAAGAAATCGCAAGGCAAGTCAAAGCACTACAACACCACGTCCACAAAATCATGAGCCGCGAAATCGTGCGAGAGCACGGCGTGATGCTGCTGCTGGGAAACATGCGGGCCGAAGAACGCTTGGCAGCATTCTTGCTGAATCTGGTGCAGCGCCTGCATGCGCGCGGGTTTTCAAGCTATGACTTGGTGCTGCGCATGACGCGTGAAGAAATCGGCAGCTACCTGGGTTTAACGCTTGAGACCGTCAGCCGCACTTTTTCAAAACTTTCAGACGATGGCGTGATCACCGTCAATCAAAGACAGGTGCATATTCAAGATACGGCTGCTTTAAAACGGCTTGTTAACCACGAGCCGTGTCATTGACATCGCGTGGCGCTTTACTTAACCACAACACAAGGCTGCTGCAAGCCATGGTAATTAGCCAAAAACTGAAAAACGCCGCCGTATAAGCCGCTTGGCGCGAAGGTTGTAGCGTCTGCCCCGGCCAATGCACTTCGCTTGGATCAACCGCTGCAAACACCAGTGCTTCAAGCAAACAGGCCGCCAAAAATGCAGGCCAGGAAATCAGTACCCAGCGCTTTACGGCACGTGATTTTTCAAGGTCAAGGTTTGGCATTTTTGTCTCCTCCAGTTGCGCTGTGGTTGCGGCCCGTTTTGGCGGGTTGCATGGCAGGCGTTGCAACGCCGACTTCTTTGGCTAAAGCAAGACCTTCTTTGTAATAGTTCTCTGACACCACTGCGTCTGGACCCTGCAATATGTACACCGCCGTGACCGCACAAGCCAACACCGCCGACACGGGCCCGGCAATAACCATCCAGACGTAAAACTCTTTGTACCAGGGGCGAATAGTTGGCATGGTTTGGGTCGTTATTTTCATCATTCAATGCTTTCAAGAAATCGCTATCGAGGTACCAAAAACACCGACTTTTCAACCACCTCATCAGAAGGTGTGTTTTGCGTGGCGATCACAAAGGAAATCGGCTGCGAGCCTGCAGTCATCCCAGGCGGCGCTTGCACCCGCACAGGTACCCAGCGCGAGCTCGCGGCGTCCACCAGCACAACCGAATCGGGTACAACCTGTGCCCCTTCCAGCCCAGCCACCCGAATCGCGTAGGTCTGCGCCTGTTCAGTCGCATTCATGATTTGCAGACGGTAAACGTTTTCAATCATGCCCTGCCCCACCGTGCGAGCAACAGAGCCACGGTCGCGCTGCACATCCACCTTAAAATTGGCACGCGCAAAAAGGCTCCACAACATGCCGATGGTGATCGCACTGAGCACTGCGGTGTAGACCAGCACGCGCGGCCTGAAGACCCGCTTGAACATTTGCGTTTGGCTTGATTTTTGCGCGATGGCGTTTTCGGTGCTGTTGCGAATCAGCCCACGCGAGTACTGCATCTTGTCCATGACGCCGTCGCACACGTCAATACACGCCGAGCAGCTGATGCACTCATACTGCAAGCCATTACGGATGTCGATACCGGTTGGGCACACCTGTACACACAAGCCGCAGTCAATGCAGTCACCCAAGCCCTTGGCGTGATACTGGGCTGGGGTGTCGCTGCGCGGGCGTGAGCCCCTACCCTCACCGCGCTCAACGTCGTATGTCACGGTCAGTGTGTCGCGGTCAAACATGGCGCTTTGAAAGCGTGCATACGGGCACATGTACTTGCACACCTGTTCACGCATCCAGCCTGCATTGCCATAAGTGGCAAAACCATAAAACAGCACCCAGAACAATTCCCATGGCCCCAACCCAAAACTGAGCACTTCACCAGCCAGTTGTTTGATCGGCGTGAAGTAACCAACAAAAGTAAAACCCGTCCACAAGCCAATCGCTATCCACACCGCTTGCTTAGCACCTTTGCGGGCTATTTTTTTCAAACCCCACGGTGATTTGTCTAGCCGCATGCGGGCGATGCGGTCGCCCTCAATCTTGCGCTCGACCCACATGAAAATTTCGGTGTACACGGTTTGCGGGCAGGTGTAGCCGCACCATAGCCGCCCTGCAATGGCAGTGAACAAGAACAGTGACAGTGCGCTGATGACGAGCAAACCCGTGAGATAAATCAGGTCCTGCGGGTACAGCACCAGATTAAAGATATAAAAGCGACGTGATGCCAAGTCAAACAGCATGGCTTGCCGACCGTTGATAGACAACCACGGCAGGCCGTAAAACACGAGCTGCGTCGCAAACACCATGGCCCAGCGCCAGCGGTTGAACCAGCCCGACACACTGCGCGCGTAAATTTTTGGGTCAGACAGATACAGCGATGCGACGCTCGACGAGTCGTCAACCGCTATGGCAATCACTTTTCGCGGACTGTTTGTCATGTCAGCGCTGGTCTGCACTATGGCTTTTTATGGTGTTTTCACGGCCGCAGATGAAGCGCTTGCAACCGTGCTTTGCGACAAACTCAGTACATATGCGGCCACCACATGAATTTGCTCGGCCGATAGCTTGGGCGACTGAGCAGGCATGACGTTGTTTTTACCGTTCTTGATGGCGCTGACGATTGCGGCCTCGCCCCAGCCATGCAGCCAGTAGTTGTCTGTCAGGTTAGGCGCGCCGAGCGCTTTATTGCCTTTGCCGTCCAGACCATGACAAGCCGCACAGGCAGCGAACTTCGCCTTTCCGCCAAAGGCTTTAATTTCGTTGTGCGGGCTGCCCGACAACGACAGCACATAGTTGGCAACGTCGCTTATCTCAGGGTCACCGCCAATCGCTGCACCCATTGGCGGCATCAAGCCCGTACGGCCGTTGGTGACGGTTTGCACGATGTGCGCAGCATCTCGCTCGCCCAGCCACGCCGCGTTGGCGTTGGTCAAGTTAGGAAAGCCCTTACTGCCGCCGCCGTCAGAGCCGTGGCATTGCGAGCAATTGTTCATGAAAAGCCTTTCCCCGACGGCCAATGCGCGCTTGTCCTTAGCCAGGTCGTCAACGCTCTGCGCAGCAAATGCCGCGTACAACGGTGCGACTTGAGCGCGAAGCTGCGTCACGTCTTGCTGGTGTTCAGCTTCAGTTGACCAGTTGGCCAAACCTTTGAAGCTGCCCAAACCGGGAAACACCACCAGATAAACCAGCGCAAACACAATGGTCAAAATGAACAGCCACAACCACCAGCGCGGCAAGGGGTTGTTGTACTCGCGCAGATTACCGTCCCACACATGGCCCGTCGTGTTGTCATCGGCTTTGCCGGCGTGCGGCACAACGGTAGCCTTGCCCGCCAGATACAACAGCAAGCCACAAGCCAGCACCGACACCAGGCTGATGGCCGCGACATACCAGGGCCAGAATCCATTGACGAAATCACTCATGGCTGTGGCTCCCCATCCTTGTTTGTCAAATGGTCAAAAGGTAATTGCGCGGCTTCGTCAAATCCCGCTTTGCGTTCAGGCCGGTACGCCCATACAAATATGCCGACAAACAGCACAAAACTAAAGGCTGTCACCAAGCTGCGAAGAATATTGATGTCCATGTTTTGTCTCCTCCTTACTTCAGCGCCAGGCCCAAGCCCTGCAAATACGCTATCAATGCGTCCAGCTCGGTCTTGCCCTTGACCTCATCCGGTGCGGCGGCAATCTGTGCATCGGTGTAAGGCACGCCGACGCGTCGCAGGGCCGTCATGTGAGCGGAAATGGACGCGTGGTCGGCTGGCGCTTTCTCCAGCCATGGGTAGGCGGGCATGATGGACTCGGGTACCAAGTCACGCGGTGCAATCAAGTGCAGGCGCTGCCACTCGTCGCTGTATTTGCCGCCTACACGGTGCAGGTCAGGCCCCGTGCGTTTGCTGCCCCACTGAAAGGGGTGGTCATAGACGAACTCACCAGCCACCGAATAGTGGCCATAACGAAGTGTTTCAGCCACCAGCGGGCGAATCATTTGTGAGTGGCAGTTGTAGCAACCCTCACGCACATAAATATCGCGCCCGACCACCTTCAAGGCTGAATCTGGTGTGATGCCTTTAATCGGCTGCGTGGTGGACTTTTGAAAGAACAGCGGAACAATCTCCACCATGCCGCCAACCGCCAGCACGATCAAAATGAGCACGATCATCAGCGTGTTGCTGGTTTCAACTTTTTCGTGGGTAAATGCCATGACGATTCCTTATGCGTGAGCCAACTTGGTCGACGTTTCTAATGGAATGGCAGCATCCACAGGTTTGCCTGCTCTCGCCGTCATAAACACATTCCAGGCCATTACCAGCATGCCCGTCAGGTACAAAATGCCGCCAAAAAAGCGCACCACGTAAAACGGATAAGTGGCCTTCACGCTTTCAACAAAGGTGTAGGTCAATGAGCCATCAGGGTTAATTGAACGCCACATCAGCCCCTGCATCACCCCCGCAATCCACATGGCGGCGATGTACAGCACAATGCCAACGGTAGCTACCCAAAAGTGCAGCTCAATGGCCGGCACGCTGTGCATTTTGGTTTGGCCAAACAGGCGCGGAACCAGGTAATACAAGGCACCCATTGATATAAAACCAACCCAGCCTAGCGTGCCACCGTGAACGTGCGCGATGTTCCAGTCGGTGTAGTGCGACAGCGCATTGACAGTTTTAATCGACAGCATCGGCCCTTCAAAAGTCGCAATGCCGTAAAACGACAGCGCAACAATCATGAACCGGATGATCGGGTCGTCACGCAGCTTGTGCCAGGCACCTGACAGCGTCATCACGCCATTGATCATGCCGCCCCAGCTGGGGGCCAGCAAAATAAGCGAGAACACCACACCGAGCGACTGCGCCCAGTCTGGCAACGCGGTGTAATGCAAGTGGTGCGGGCCTGCCCACATGTAGGTGAATATCAGCGCCCAAAAGTGAACGATGGACAAGCGGTACGAATACACAGGCCGCTCAGCCTGCTTGGGAATAAAGTAGTAAACGATGCCCAAAAACCCGGCCGTGAGCAAAAAGCCCACCGCGTTATGCCCGTACCACCACTGCACCATGGCGTCTTGCACGCCTGCGTAAGCTGAATACGACTTCATCCACCCCGCTGGCACCACGGCGGCATTGACGATGTGCAGCATGGCCACCGCAATGATGAACGCACCGTAAAACCAGTTGGCGACATAAATATGCCGAACTTTGCGGATGCCGATGGTGCCAAAAAATGTGATGGCATAGGCCACCCACACAACGGTAATCAGCAACGCAATGGGCCACTCTAGCTCGGCATACTCTTTGCCCCGCGTAAAGCCCATGGGCAGCGTGATGGCCGCCGCAACGATGACCGCCTGCCAGCCCCAAAAGTGAAAAGCCGCCAGCTTGTCTGAAATGATGCGCGTCTGGCAGGTGCGCTGGACCACGTGGTAGCTGGTGGCGAACAGCGCGCAGCCACCAAACGCAAAAATGCCCGCATTGGTGTGCAGCGGGCGCAAGCGCCCAAACGACAACCATGAAATACCAAAATTCAGCTCAGGCCAAGCCATTTGCGCAGCAATAAACACGCCCACCAGCATGGTGACTACTCCCCACACCACCGCCATGATGCTGAACTGGCGCACCACCTTGTCGTTATAGACCGTGGCTTTTGAGGCTGACCAAATGCGTGCAGGGGTATGAAGGGGTGGAAGGGTAAGTACTGCACTCATAGTTGGATTCCTCGTAGCCTGAAGTTATGAGTCAAGTGTGCTGATGGATGTTGTCGGGGGTATTGATATGGATCAAGCTTGCATCATTGGGTAGCTCAGGCTGAGCCATCAAAATCCGCTGGCCTTCGCTGTCCAGCTCTTCAAATTGCCCAGACCACACCGCCCAAGCCAACACGCCCATTACCGCAAGCGCAAGCAGCACAGAGAGCGGAACCAGTAAAAACAAAATGTCCATCAATGGCTCGCGTCAAATTTTGAAAGACGCGCAGCATTTGCAATGACCAGCAGCGAGCTGGCCGCCATACCCAGCCCAGCCAGCCATGCGGGCATTAGCCCCGCCAGCGCCAAGGGCACGCCAACAGCGTTGTATATCGCAGCCCACGCCAAGTTTTGCTTGACGATGCGTAGGGTGCGCCTGGCTTGACCAAGCATGACCGGCAGCATCAACAACTGCGCGCCGGGCATCACAAAATCGCTCTGCGCCTGCGCTAGCGGCACGGCTGCACCAATAGCCACAGACACATGCGCCGCCGCCAGCGTAGGCCCGTCGTTCAAGCCGTCGCCCACCATCAACACAATGCGTCCTTTAGCTTGCAGCGCCTTCATCAATGCCAACTTGCTTTCAGGTTTGCAATCGCCTTGAAAGTTATCGATGCCAAGTTGATGGGCAACACCAACCGCGGCAGCTTGGGTGTCACCTGACATCATGTAAACACTCAACCCTTGCGACTGCAAAGTGGCAACGGTTTTTGCGGCTTCTGGCCGCACATTTTCGGCAAATTCAAACGTCGCGAGCCATCCTTCTAGGTCCGCAAGATATACAAGTCTGCTGGTGTCAACAGCGGCATCAACCTGGCAAAACAAGTTTGAGCCAAAACGGAGCGGGCCTGTGACGTTTGCAGAACTTTCGGCAAGCCATCCCTGAAGACCAAGACCTGCGAACTCTTTGACATCAACCACGCTAGCCTTTGTTAAAGCAGCACCTAACAGCGCGCGAGACACCGGGTGCAAAGAGTGCTCTGCCAGGCCGGCCGCCCATTGCAGCGCTTGATCGTTAGAGACACCTGGCCGGGCTTGCACCGACCTTAGATGCATGGCGGCATCAGTCAGCGTGCCGGTCTTGTCAAAGATCACGGTGTCAATATCGGCTAACGATTCAATCGCCTGCAAACGCCGCACCAACACACCGTTGCGCGCCAGCAGGCCAGCAGTCGTCAGCATGGCAGTGGGCGTAGCCAACGACAGCGCGCAAGGGCAAGTCACCACCAGAACAGCAACCGCGGCCATCAAGGCCATGGCTGGGTCTGTGCGCCACCAAAAAGCTGCTGCGCCCGCGGCTGCCAGCAGCACGAAGAGTAAAAACGGCTTGGCCACCTTGTCGGCCAGTACAGCCAAGCGTGGCTTGTCAAGAGAGGCTCGCTCCATGAGCGTGACGATTTGCGCGTAGCGCGTAGCTGCCCCCAGCTTGTCAACACGCACCATCGCGGCATTGCCAACGTTGTAACTACCCGCCATCACCAAGTCGCCGACGCCGCGCGCTACTGGACGAGACTCCCCGGTTAGCAGCGCCTCATCGGCAAACGTGGCGCCTTCCAGCACTGCACCATCTGCGGGGAAGGCCTCACCGGGCAACACGCGAATCACATCTCCAACCCTCAAGCGGCGCACAGCGACCCGCTCGAACTCACCAGCCGGCAACTGCCGCTCAGCACTTAGAGGCAGCCGCTGCATCAGCGCACCCAACGCGCCTGCGGTGCGCGAGCGCAAGCGCTGCTCCAGCCAACGCCCGGTCAACAGAAAAAACACAAACATCGTCAGCGAGTCAAAGTACACCTCTCGCCCCCACCAACCCTGCGGCTCAAAAGTGGCTGCGGTGCTGACCGCAAAAGTCACGCCTATGCCGATAGCAACAGGCAAGTCCATGCTGATACTGCGCCGCATCAAGTCGCGCCA
>JANMWH010000422.1:0-1791 GCA_031393945.1 Polaromonas sp.
CGGGTTCGCGGGTTTTTGTTGGGCGCTACTTCAGGGCGCACCACATTAAGCGGCGAAGGCCTGCAGCACCAGGACGGCACCAGCCATTTAATAGCCGCCACCATTCCCAACTGCAAGGCCTACGACCCCGCGTTTGCCTGCGAGCTGGCAGTCATCATCGACCACGGCATGCGCGAAATGCTGGTGGAGCAGCTTGACGTTTTTTACTACGTCACCATGATGAACGAGAACTACGCCCAGCCCGATTTGGTCGCTGGGAGTGAGGCAGACATCATTCGTGGATGCTATAAATTAATGAGCTGCTCGCGCCCAAATTTATTGGGTAAAATCGCTAAAACCGCCTCAAAAACGGCTCAAAAAGTCACTTTGATGGGGTCTGGCGCAATATTGACAGAGGTCATTAAAGCCGCAGATCAATTGCAAGCCATGGACATTGAAGTCACCGTTTTCAGCGTGACCAGCTGGAGCGAGCTGGCGCGGGACGGCATGGCAAACTTTGATGCAGGCCAAGCATTTATTACCCAACAGTTGCAGCAAAGCCAAGGCCCGATCATTGCCGCCACCGACTACGTTCGCGCCGTGCCAGAAAGCATTCGCGCCTGGCTGCCCGAAGGCCGCCGCTACGCCACGCTCGGCACCGACGGCTTCGGCCGCAGCGACACGCGCGCCGCGTTGCGTGCGTTTTTTAAAGTGGATGCAGCGAGCGTTGTCAAGGCCGCGTTGCATCAGTTGTCTTGACTCCCTCCCCTTTCGTTTCGGGGGGGGGTGGGGCCAAGCGCCGACAAGTACTGCGCAATGTGCGTGCCCCAGCCCGGCCTTTCCACCGGACGGGAAGGAACAAGAATTTACTTGGGCAGCAGTACCTTGTCGACCACGTGAATCACGCCGTTCGACTGGTACACGTCAGCAATCGTGACGGTTGATGAGCCGCCTTTTTCATCCATCACCATCACCTTACCGCCAGACGTCATCGCAGTCAGGCTGCCGCCTGCAACGGTTTTTAACGTGGCTTTGCCGCCGCCATCCATGATGGCCTTGCCCAATGAAGCGGCGTCCATCTTGCCTGCCACCACGTGGTACGTCAGGATGCCGCTCAGCATGGCTTTGTTTTCGGGCTTGAGCAGCGTGTCTACCGTACCGGCTGGCAGCGCAGCAAACGCTGCATTGGTCGGCGCAAACACCGTGAACGGGCCGGCGCTTTTCAGGGTGTCGACCAAGCCAGCCGCCTTGACGGCCGCCACCAGCGTGGTGTGGTCTTTAGAGTTGACGGCGTTGTCAATAATGTCTTTAGACGCCAGCATGGGCGCACCGCCAACCATGACTTGTGCGAACGACGATGCTGCGCCCAGGCTGAGCATGACGGCCATCGAAACGGAGGCGAGATTACGTGAAAATTTCATGGTGAATCCTAAAAGTTAAGGCTTAATTGAATTGAAAACAAAACCGGGAACTTGCTGTGATTTCAAAAACGAAATCACCCTCAATTTCCAAGCGGCTGTTCTCAATACGCTTTGCTTTTCAGTTTGGATTCAGCACCGTTTCATCATGTTGCAATTGCGGTTTTTCCAGCAGCGCTCTGATGGCGCGCGGGTAGATCAAATGCTCTTGCAGCAGCACTCTTGCGGCCAAGATGGCTGCCGTGTCGCCCGGCAAAACAGGCACTTCAGCCTGGGCCAAAATCGTGCCGTGGTCTAACTCTGCTGTCACCCTGTGCACCGTCGCGCCCGCCACTTTGCAGCCCGCATCAATCGCCCGCTGATGAGTATTCAAGCCCGTAAAAGCGGGCAGCAA
>JANMWH010000457.1:0-8877 GCA_031393945.1 Polaromonas sp.
TGAGTTGCCAACAAAGACTGTGCCGTCTGCCAGCGCCAAAATGGCGTGAGGGTTGGTAAGGGACGATCCCTGTAAAGACAAAAGCACGGGAATTCTCCGAATGGATGCCATCTAGCCCAAGCGTGAATTCGCGGTTAGCGGATTAGCTGCTTTTGTGAGGAATTTTGCTTCTTTGCGCTTGGGGCTAGCTGTGATTTGAAAAGCCCACGATTATAGCCTTTTCACCGCGCCGAACTAGCGCTGCATAGAGGAGAAATGCAGGCAAATAGCTGCAGCGGCCGCCACGTTCAATGACTCTTCACCGCCCGGCTGGGCGATGCGAACTTTGACGGCTGCCTTGGCCATGAGGTGATCGCTAACCCCCTGCCCTTCATGCCCCATCACCCAGGCGCAAGGCGCGGGCAGCTTGATTTGCCCTAAAACGTCGCCTTCATGCGAACTGGTCACAACTATTGGCACGGCAAGCGCTTCCAGCTCGTCAGGCTCAATACCTTCAAGCAACTGCAAGCCAAAATGCGCGCCCATACCGGCACGCAGCACTTTGGGCGACCACAAGGCCGCAGTGCCTTTGAGTGCAATGACTTGGCTAAAACCAAACGCCGCAGCGCTGCGCAAAATTGAGCCGACATTGCCAGCGTCTTGCACGCGGTCAAGAATGACGCTGGTGGCCAGCGGCTGCAAAATCGGCTGCGCGGCTAGGTCCATCACAAAACCCATGCTGGCAGCAGACTCTAAACCGCTGATGTCAGTAAATAACGCATCAGGAATTACTATGTTTTTAATAGCTGCTCGCGCCCATATTGATTGGGCTGCAGGCCAAAAAGACTCTGAAAAAAGGCCTAAAGCAGGCTTGAAACCGCGTAAAAGCGCTGCACGGCACAAATGGTCGCCTTCCAGCCAGATGCGGCCCTGCTTGCGGTAAGCAGTGTTATCGGCTTGCAGCTTGCGCAGCTCTTTAATCAGCGGGTTGCTGCTTGACGTGATTCGCTCAAGCACGGATGTCATCACAACACTGCCGCTACAGGCGCAAAGGTTTTGCGGTGCTGCGGGCAGGCGCCGTGCTCTTGAAGGGCCAGCAAATGCGCTGCTGTGCCGTAGCCTTTGTGCCCGGCAAAGCCGTACTGCGGGTACTGCAAGTCGTACTCCGCGCACCAGCGGTCGCGGGTGACTTTGGCCAAAATCGACGCGGCTGAAATGGCCGGCACTTTCGCGTCGCCTTTAACAATCGCCTCAGCCAACATTTGCAACGCAGGCAAGCGATTGCCGTCGACCAGCGCTTTGTGCGGTTTTAAGCGCAAGCCTTCTACTGCCCGCTTCATGGCGAGCAGGGTGGCCTGCAGAATGTTGAGCTCGTCAATTTCTTCAACCGTCGCCATGGCAATTGAGCAGCACAGCGCCTTGGCGCGGATTTCGTCGTACAGCTTGTCGCGCTGCAAGGCAGTGAGTTTTTTGGAGTCGGCCAAGCCTTTGATGGGCTTTAAGTCGTCCAAAATCACCGCCGCTGCCACCACGGGTCCCATCAGCGGGCCACGCCCAGCCTCGTCCACGCCAGCGGTCAGCCCTGGCACGTCCCAGTGCAAGGCGACCTGCTCAGCTTTTAAGAATTTTTTCGATCGCATCAGTGGCTAATCTAGTCGTGTCGCGCTGCAACTCGGTGTGCAGGCGGGTAAACCGTTGTTCAAGGGCTACTATTTTGGCAGGCTCGCTGGCCTTCATATCGACCCATTGCAAAACAGCATCAGCCAAAGCTTGCGGCGTGGCGGCATCTTGCAGCAGCTCGGGCACTACAAACTCGCTACACAAAATGTTGGGCAAGCCCACCCACGGTTGCAATTGTTTGCGCTGCATGATGCGCCACGACAGCCAGTTCATGTTGTAGGCAATCACCATGGGGCGTTTGAACAGCGCAGCTTCTAGCGTGGCGGTGCCGCTGGCAATGAGCATCACATCACAGGCGGCTAATGCTGTGTGCGACTGGCCAGTGAGGACTTGAAGGTTTTGCACACCGACCTGCGCGGCAATACTTTCAATCTCAGGCTTTAAAGTGGCTATGGCGGGCACTATAAATTTAATAGCTGCTCGCGCCCGATTTATATAGGCTGCAGCCTTAAAAAAGCGCTTGGCGAGGTATTGAATCTCTGAAGGGCGGCTGCCCGGCAAGATGGCGATAACGGTGTCTTCTGCGTTTAATCCCAACTGCTGGCGGGCCGCGGCGCAGTCTGGCTGCATGGGAATGACGTTGGCCAACGGGTGGCCCACATAGGTGGCTGCAATGCCGTGCTCGGCTAGCAAAGCCACTTCAAATGGAAAAATGCACAGCACATGGTCTACACTTCGGCGAATTTTTTCAACCCGGTTCGCTCTCCAAGCCCAGATGGATGGGCAAACGAAATGGACGGTTTTGATGCCTTTTGCTTTTAGCGCGGCTTCGAGGTCGAGGTTGAAGTCGGGCGCGTCAACACCAATAAAAATATCGGGTGGATTGGCCAGCAAGCGGGCCTTAAATTGCTCTCGGATTCCGACAATTTCGCGGTAGTGGCGCAGCACCTCGACATAGCCGCGCACAGCCAGCTTGTCGCTGGGCCACCAAGCATCAAAACCGATAGCCGCCATTTGTGGCCCGCCTATGCCGAATGATTGCAAATCAGGCCAGCGTTGTTTCAAGCCGCCCAATAAAAGCCCTGCCAATAAATCGCCAGAAGTCTCGCCAGCGACCATCGCCACTGTTGGCGCCTTGTGCATCGAAAACTTACCGAACGATACCGCGCTGCGGCGAGGTGTGCTCTAAAAAAGAGAGCATCATGCGGACGTCGGGTGCTGACTCGGGGTATTTTTCGCTCAGGCTGGCGATCTGCAGCTGCGCGGCGTCAAGCGTCAAGTCCTCACGGTACAAAGCCTTGTGCATAGCCTTGACACTGGCGATTCGGTCTGGTGAAAAACCTCGTCTGCGCAAGCCTTCAAAGTTCATGGTGCGCGCCTCGGCGGGCTGGCCTTGCCCCATGACAAACGGCGGCAAATCGGCAAACAGCAGTGAGCACATGGCCGTCATGCTGTGCGCACCGAGCCGCACAAATTGATGCACCACGGTAAAACCACCCAAAATCACCCAGTCGCCAACCTGCACGTGCCCGGCTAACTGAGAATTGTTGGCAAAAATAGTGTGGTTGCCCACCTGGCAGTCGTGCGCCAAATGCACGTACGCCATGATCCAGTTGTCATTGCCCACGCGCGTTACACCCACGTCACCCGGTGAGCCAATGTTGAAAGTACAGAACTCGCGGACGGTATTGCGGTCACCAATGATCAGCTCACAAGGCTCGCCTGCGTACTTTTTGTCTTGCGGAATGGCGCCGAGTGAATTGAACTGGAAAATACGGTTATCTGCGCCTATGGTGGTGTGGCCTTCAATCACGCAGTGGGGGCCCACAGTGGTGCCAGCGCCAATTTTGACGTTTGGCCCAATGACGGTGTACGGTCCGACGCTTGCGGTGCTGTCGATCTCGGCTTGCGGGTCAACAATAGCGGTGGAGTGAATGCCCATTTTTACTGTCATGTCACTCAGGCAATCGTTCGCATGGTGCACATCAGCTCCGCCTCGCAGGCGATTGCTTCCCCGACCCGCGTCGTGCCTTTGAATTTGAAAATACCAGCCTTCATTCGCTCTAGCGAAACATCCATGATCAACTGGTCACCAGGCTCCACCGGCCGCTTGAATCGCGCTGCATCGATACCCGCAAAGTAATACACAGTTTTATCGTCAGGCGCTTGGCCCAACATGTCAAACGCCAGCAGCGCAGCAGCTTGCGCCATGGCTTCCAGCATCAACACACCTGGCATGACTGGGCGGTGCGGAAAATGCCCCATAAAAAATGGCTCGTTGATGGTGACGTTTTTAAGCGCTTTGATGCGCTTGCCTTTTTCAATTTCCAGCACGCGGTCGACCAACAATATGGGGTAACGGTGCGGCAGCTGCTTCAAAATTTGGTGAATGTCCATCATGATTTTTTCTTTGGTTTTTTTCTGCGGCTTGCAATTGGGCAGGTGGTGCGCTAAGAGTCTGCCTTCAGCACAATCGCTTTTTCAAGTTGTTTGATTCGGTCGCGCAACACCGAAAGCTGCTTGACACTGGCTGCATTTTTTTCCCACGTCGCATTGTCGTCGAGCGGGAAAAATCCGGTGTAGTTGCCCGCCTGCGTAATAGAACGGGTAACAACTGAGGCCGCTGAAATATGAACATGGTCGGCGATGGCCAAGTGCCCCAGCACCACAGCACCGCCACCCACCGTGCAGTGCGCGCCAATCACCGCGCTGCCCGCAACGCCCACACAACCGGCCATGGCGGTATGCGCACCAACGCGCACGTTGTGCCCAATCTGGATGAGGTTGTCCAGCTTCACACCGTTTTCAATCACGGTGTCTTCAAGGGCGCCGCGGTCAATGCAGGTGTTGGCGCCAATTTCAACGTCATCACCGATTTTTACCGCGCCAAGCTGTTCAATTTTTATCCACTGGCCTTTGTGCGGCGCAAAGCCAAAGCCGTCAGCGCCAATGACCACGCCCGAATGCACGATGCCGCGCTCGCCGATGCTGCAGCCTGCGGCCAGTGTGACGCGCGGCGCAAAGTGGGTGTGCGCGCCAACGCCGGAACCTTCGCCCAGCACGCAATGCTCAGAAATTACAGCACCCGCGCCCACTACGGCGTCTGGGCCAATGACGGTGAAGGCACCTACTCTCGCGTGCGCACCAATCTGTGCGCCGGGGTCAATGCTGGCCGTAGGGTGAATAGCAGGTCCCGTCGGCGCCGCAGCGTAGCGCTGCTTCCAGAATTGAGTAACGCGCGCAAAGTAATGATACGGATCGTCAACCACAATGCAGCGCCCGCGCTGAACAGCGGCTTGCTCCGCCCAAGGCGCCACAATTACGCAAGCTGCTTTGGCAGCAGCAAGTTTGCTGGTGTATTTTTTATTATTGAGAAAAGACAGGTCTTGCTCGCCAGCCTGCTCTAGTCCGGCGAGGCGGACAATGGGTACAGACCCATCACCGATCAACCGGGCATTGAACTCGCCGGCCAGGGCGTCGACTATTTCTTGAAGTTTGAGCGTCACAAGTCACTCAAGGCGGCGCTGCCGCCAATTACGCCTAAGCTAACGCTGAAGTTACTTGGCGCCTGCGGCATTCAGCGACTTGAGCACTTTGTCGGTGATGTCGTGCTTGGGGTTCACGTACACGGCTTCTTGAACGATCAAGTCGTACTTTTCCGACTCAGCCAGCGCCTTCACCACGCGGTTTGCCCGCTCAATGACTTGCTGCAGTTCTTCGTTTTTGCGGGTGGTCAGGTCTTCTTGAAACTCGCGGCGCTTGCGCTGGAAATCTCGTTCTTGGTCTGCCAGCTGCTTTTGCCGTGCAACGCGCTGGCTCTCGGCCATGGTCGGGGCTTCGCGTTCAAACTTGTCAGCTGCGGCTTTTAACGTGCCGCCTGAATCGTTAATGTCTTTTTCGCGCTTGTTGAACTCTTGCTCAAGTTTGGCCTGAGCAGTCTTGGCAGAATTGGCTTCTCTGAAGATGCGGTCCAGGTTGACGATGCCTACCTTGAACTCTTGAGCGCCAGCAAACGCAGAGGCGGTTGCAAGCAAAGATGCCAACAACAAGTGGTGTGAAATTTTGATCATTAGAAGGACGTGCCGATCTGAAATTGGAATCTCTCTATTTTATCCCCTACTTTTTTGCGTAGCGGCTGGGCGATGGCAAAGCGCAGCGGCCCCACCGGCGATATCCAGCTAATGCCTACGCCATAAGAGGCCCTGAGTTCTGCAAATTTATAGGGTTCGTTTTCGCCGAACACATTACCCATGTCGACAAATGCGTAAGTGCGCAGGGTGCGGTCGTTACCGGTACCGGGGAAAGGCGCAATCAGCTCTGCGTTAAGCGTGATCTTTTTCGGACCGCCCACTGCCAGCCCCAAAACGTCACGCGGGCCTAACGAGCCTTGCTGAAAGCCGCGTACAGAGCCCAGGCCGCCAGACGACGAGTTTTTAAACACCGAAAACGGCTTGCCGCCTAGCCCCTTGCCCCAACCAAACTCGCCGTTAAAGGCCAATGTGAACTGTTTGTTCAGGGGAATATATTCCTGGCGCTGGAACGTGGTGCGCAAATAACGCGCGTTGCCTGCAATACCCCACTCGCCGTAGGCGCGTTGGTAACTGCCCATGGTCGGCACAATCGAGCTGTCGCGGCTGTCACGTACCCAACCCACCGTCAGCGGGAAAGACGTGGTGGTGGCGCCAAAATCATTGATGTAATTTTGGTAAGTAATGGGGAGCGCATTGGCGCCCTTTTTGATGCTAAGTCGCTCAACACCGGCGCCAAAAAACACAGTGTCGACCTCGTTGAACGGCACACCAAACCGAATGCTACCGCCCGTGGTTCTCAAGCCGTAGTCGCCGCCCTGCCCGTCCAGGGGGCGGCTGGTGCGCACGTACAAGTCAAGTGCTCGTGAAATACCGTCGGCGGTGAAGTACGGGTCAACCGTGCTTAGCACCAGCGAGCGGTTGGCTTTGCTGGTGTTAAATTCCAGCCCAAGATAATTGCCTGAGCCAAAAATATTTTCTTGCTTGATACCGAAGCTAAGCGACAGTTTGTCGCTGCTCGAAAACCCGGCGCCCAACTGCAAGTTGCCGGTGGGTTTTTCCACCACGGTAACGGTCAAATCGACCTGATCAGCCGTGCCGGCGACTTCTTGAGTTTCAACATTAACGTCGGTGAAAAACCCGAGCCGGTCGGCGCGGTCTCGTGACAATTTAATTTTGTCGCCGTCGTACCACGAAGACTCGAATTGGCGAAATTCCCTGCGCACCACTTCGTCGCGGGTGCGTGTGTTTCCGGCCACGCTGATGCGCCTGACGTAAGCGCGGCGTGCTGGTTCGGCTTGAATCACCAACGCCACTTGGTTGGTCGCACGATCAATTTCGGGCACCAGCTCCACCTTGGCAAAAGCAAAGCCAAAAGTACCGAAATAATCCGTAATGGCTTTGGTCGTTTGCGCTACCGAGTCGGCGTTGTAGGCCTGGCCAGGTTTGATGCTGACCAACGCCTTGAACTCGTCATCGCGGTTTAAGAAGTTGCCTTCGAGCTTGACGCTTGAGACAACAAATCGCTCGCCTTCGTTGATGTTGAGCGTGATGCTGACGTCTTGTTTGTCTGGCGAAATAGCAACTTGCGTGGAGTCGACTTTAAATTCAAGGTAGCCGCGGGTCAGGTAGTACGACCGCATCGACTCAATGTCGGCGTTTAATTTGGTTCGCGAATACTGGTCAGACTTGGTGTACCAGCTCATCCAGCCGCCGGTGTCCAGGTCAAACAAATTGCGCAGCGTAGAGCTGCTAAAGGCCTTGTTGCCGACGATGCGGATGTCCTTGATTCGGGCAACGTCGCCCTCAATAACGTTAAAAGACAAGTTAACGCGATTGCGCTCAATGGGCGTAACCGTAGTGATAATTTCGGCGCTGTAGCGGCTGCGGTTGATGTACTGGCGCTTGAGCTCTTGCTCGGCTTTGTCTGCAAGGGCTTTGTCGAACGCTTGACCTTCTGAAAGACCAATATCGCGCAGCGCCTTTTTCAAGATCTCTTTGTCGAATTCTTTGGTACCGATGAAGTTGACGTCAGCCACGGTAGGGCGCTCTTCAACAATCACCACCAGCACATCGCCGCTGACCTCCAGGCGCACGTCCTTGAACAGCCCCAATGCAAACAGCGCGCGAATGGCAGCAGAGCCCTTGTCGTCGTTGTACGTCTCGCCGACCCTGAACGGGAGCGATGCAAAAATGGTTCCGGGTTCTACCCGCTGAAGACCCTCAACACGAATGTCGCGAACAGTAAAAGGGTCAACCGCCCAGGACAATTGGGCGACCAACAAGCCGGCCGCAATAGCACACAAGGTACGGGTTTTAAATAGCTTTAGTTTAGTTTGCATGGACTTTTGAATTTCTAGTCCGGCTGAATTTGACGTTAACCAAAAAGCCGGGTGACATCGTTAAACATGGCGATAGACATCATGCCAAGCAATACAGCGACTCCCCCGCGCTGCAGGCCTTGCATCCATGCTTCTGAGACGGTTCTACCCGTCGCAGCCTCCCAAAGATAATACATCAGGTGCCCACCGTCCAAAACCGGTAGCGGCAGCAAGTTAAGCACCCCCAAGCTAACGCTGATGGCTGCCAAAAACAGCAAATAAGCGGTCAAGCCAATGCTGGCGGATTTGCCTGCGTAGTCTGCAATGGTTAACGGTCCGCTGAGGTTCTTAAGTGACGCTTCGCCGATCAACATTTTCCCCAGCATTTTGAGTGTGAGCACCGATGATTCGTAGGTGCGCACAACACCGCGCCAGGCTCCGTCAAAAAAGCCATAACGCACCGTCACAAACTCCGGCGCAGCGCCCACCGAGGCATCAATTTTGGCCACAGACAGCTTGCCTTCTGCCACCACCCGTGGCGTTACCTGCAACGCCAATGTTTTTGAATTTCTGCTGACGCTCCAGGTTTGAGGCAAAGCCGCTGCGGCGCTTGAAGCGCCTAAAGCGCGTATGACCTGCCTCAGCTGCTGGCCATCGACAATGTCAGTTTGCCCGGCGCGCAGCACAATGTCCCCGGCCTGCAAACCGGCTTTGGCAGCCGGGCCGTCTGGGACGACCATGCCGATGACAGGCACTGTCCACGGGCCAATAATGCCAATGCGCCGAAAAAACTGCGCATCAACCTCCGCCGCATCAAAGTTTTGGAATACCAACACAACTTCGCGCGTTGAAGCAGAGCTGTCTGGATTAACGTCACCAGCTTCATTGTTGCTAACCACCAGCCGCAGATTGCGGCTGTTCAGCGCCGC
>JANMWH010000027.1:0-13502 GCA_031393945.1 Polaromonas sp.
GGGTGAACGCCGGTCATGTCCAGCGGATTGCTGCTAGAGCGCAGGCGTAAAAAGCCAGCGCTTTGCTCAAAGGTTTTCGCGCCCAATCCAGTCACCTTGAGCAAGTCAGCGCGGGACGCAAACGCGCCGTTTTCATCTCGCCAGCGCACGACTGACTTGGCCACGGTTTGGCTCAAGCCAGACACACGCGCCAGCAGCGGCACGCTGGCGGTGTTCAGGTCGACGCCGACGCTGTTCACGCAGTCTTCGACCACCGTGTCCAAGCTGCGCGCCAAATCGCTCTGGTTCACGTCGTGCTGGTATTGGCCTACGCCGATGGATTTCGGGTCAATCTTGACCAGCTCGGCCAGTGGGTCTTGCAGGCGTCTAGCGATGCTGGCTGCGCCGCGCAGGCTCACATCCACGTCGGGCATTTCTGAACTAGCGAACTCGCTGGCTGAGTAGACTGATGCGCCTGCCTCACTGACGACCACTTTCTCCACTATGAAATCAGTAGCTGCTCGCGCCTGTTTTAATTGGGCTACAGCCTCATTTGATGCATTTTTTGAGCCTTTTTGTAGCATTTTGATCAAATCTGCAGCCAATTTATCTGTCTCACGGCTGGCTGTGCCGTTGCCAATCGCAATCAAATTAACGCCGTGCTTTTCGGCGAGTTTGGCAAGCGTGTACAGCGACCCATCCCAGTCTTTGCGCGGCTCGTGCGGGAAGACGGTGGCGGTTTCAACCAGCTTGCCTGTGCTGTCTACCACCGCTACTTTCACGCCTGTGCGTATGCCGGGGTCCAGCCCCATCACCACGCGCGGCCCGGCGGGTGCGGCCAACAGCAGGTCGCGCAGATTGTCGGCAAACACCTTGATAGCAACTTTTTCAGCGTCTTCCCGCAGTCGGGTGAACAAGTCACGCTCCAGCGACAAACTGAGCTGGACGCGCCACGCCCATGCTACGCATTTGCGAATCAAATCATCGGCGGGGCGAGCTTTGTGTGACCAGCCCAAGTGCAAAGCGATTTTTCCCTCAGCTAACGAAACTACCGGGCCTTTCGGCATGGGCACATCTAGAGACAACGGCGGTTCGGGCAACAACAGCTTGGCATCCAATATCTCTAACCCACGGCCTCTGAAAACCGCCAACGCACGGTGCGACGGCACTCGGCCAATTGGCTCGGCATAAGCAAAGTAATCGCGAAACTTGGCGTTATCAGGCGCGTTTTCGTCTTTGCCCGGCACCAGTTTTGACGTGAACAAGCCTTCAGACCACAACCAGCCGCGCAGCATTTGCACCAAAGGCGCGTATTCAGCCCAGCGCTCGCTCAAAATATCGCGCACGCCGTCCAGCACGGCTTGCGCGGTGGTGAAGTCATCGCCCTGCTCGTTTTTCTCAGGTTTCACGTAAGCGGCAGCTTCGTCTAAAGGCACGAGCAGCGGGTTGGCAAACAATGCGTCGGCCAGCGGCTCGATGCCTGCTTCGCGTGCAATCTGGCCTTTGGTGCGGCGTTTTTGCTTGAAGGGTAAGTACAAATCTTCCAGGTCTTGTTTGGTGGCGGCCAGCGCTATTGCCTCGGTTAGCGCAGGCGTAAGCTTGCCTTGGCTTTCAATGCTGCTCAAAACGGCTTCACGGCGTTCTTCCAGCTCGCGCAGGTAGCCCAAGCGGTAGTCCAGCTCCCGCAGCTGAATGTCGTCCAGCCCGCCGGTGGCTTCTTTGCGGTACCTGGCTATAAATGGCACAGTAGCGCCGCCGTCCAGCAGTTCAACCGCGGCTTTAACTTTGTGGTCTTGTACTTTGATTTCTAACGCGATTTGGTGAATTATTTTTTGCATGTCGGGGCAATAGGGGGACGCGGTGCGGGGAAAGCGCTGCGAGGGCGCGAATTGTCCCATAGCAAAAATGTAAGAAATAGCACCGTTGCGCGACTTATCAGTGCAATCACAACCCGCCCACCACAAAAGGCATCACCATGCTGAAAAATACTACCAAATTAATAGCTGCCTGCGCTCTGATTTATTGGGCTACAAGCAGTTTTGCACAGTCAAATCAATGCTCTGTGACGTCTGGCACCACGATTACGCCTGTCATTGAGCTTTACACCTCTGAAGGCTGCAGCTCTTGCCCACCCGCAGACAAATGGGCGTCTACGCTAAAGGGCACATCAGCCAGTGGTGGGGCGGTGGTGCAGGCGTTTCACGTCGGCTACTGGGACTACATCGGTTGGGTTGACCGGTTTGCCGCGCCAGCCTACACCCAGCGCCAGCGAGACTTGGCAGCCAAAAACAATTTGCGCGGTATTTACACCCCGCAAGCCGTACTAGACGGTAAAGACTGGCCACGCTGGGGCGGCACGCCAAGCAGCAAAGACCCTGCCCTTGCCAACATCGTTTTAAAGCAATCAAGCACCGACCAGTTTGAAGCCAGCGTTGTGCCTGCACCGGGTGCAGGCAACTGGTCGGCCTACTGGACAGTAACCGAGCACGACCACAACTCTAAAGTGCTGTCTGGTGAGAACAAAGGCGAATTTTTAAAGCACGACTTCGTTGTGCGCCAACTGGTGCAAGCCGGGCAGTACCCGGGGGGCGGCACAGCCCCGCAAAAGCTGAACTTTCGCAGCATTGCCGCCACGCCCGGCCACCCCAGGCAGATCAACCTGGTAGTGCTGGACGACAAAACCGGCAAAACCATGCAGGCAGTCAGTTTGCAGTGCGCAGGCTAAAAACTGTTTGCCAGCCCAACGCGCGCGGGTATGCTCTTGAGGCATGCTCACACTGCTTAAAAAAATATTGCGAACCGTGTTGCTGGCCCCCATCGGGCTGGTGCTGCTTTTCGAAGAATGGGGCTGGGAACCGCTGGCCAGAGCTTTTGCCAAGCTGGCCAAACTACCTTTATGGGCCAGGCTGGAAGCGGCCATCAAACGCCTGCCGCCTTGGGCCGCGCTGCTGGCGTTTGGCGTACCCGTTGTCAGCTTAGTACCCATCAAGCTGCTGGCTTTGTATTTGTTCAGCCAAGGCCACATGGCAAGCGGGCTGGCGCTGGTGATTGCGGCAAAAATAACCGGCACGGCGATAGCTGCCCGGCTGTTTCAATTGACTGAGCCTGCTCTGATGCGCCTTGGCTGGTTTGCCCGTATTTACCTGCCGTTTAAGCGCTGGAAAGACAATTTGCTAGCGCAGATACGCCAGTCGGCTGTGTGGCGCATGGTGCGGGTGCTGAAGGTGCGCATTCGCCGGGCGTGGTCTGCCGTAGCCAAGTGAGGTTGAGGGTTTTTGCAGCGTTCAGCGGGCATTAAAGCCATTCAAAGCAATTCAAAGCCGTTCATTGCCGTTCATTGCCGTTTAAGGCCTTCATGAGTTCACCCCATTGAGGCAAATCAAAGCCAAAGCATCAGGCGGCGGTTTCTTTTACTTCCACCGGCAAAGCGCTTTCCGGCCACAGTTTGACATGCGCCAGCGGCAGAGTTAAACGCACACACGTCCCGCCGCCGCTTGGGTTTGAAATACGCAAAAAGCCGCCAATGGCCGCCGCCCGTCTTTTCATGCCGTCTATGCCGCGCCCGGCCGAGCGCTTGTTTTTACCCGGCGCCATACCGGCGCCGTTGTCGCTCACCTCTAGCAGCAGGTGACTGAACTCCCGCTCAAAGCGGCAAGTGACCCTTACCGAACTTGCCTTGGCGTGGCGCATAACATTAGAAATACTCTCTTGCGCGATGCGCAAGACCTGCTGTGCGTAGACACCGTGAACCGCCTCCAGCTCGGCAGAAATTTCAACATCCCAGCGCATTTGGGTGCGCTGCCTGTCAAGCGCGGGCTGCACCCGATAGCGCAATCGCCCCAGGGCCTGCGTGACGTTTTCAGTGAAGCTGTCTAGCGCATCAACGGTCATTTTTAAATCTGCCAGGCATTGCTCTAGCGACAGCATGACCATACGCTTCTGGGGTTGTTCGGCAGCCTGCATTGAAAACAGCACGCTGACCAGCTGCGAGCCAATGTTGTCGTGCAATTCGTACGAAATGCGCTGGCGTTCGACGCGCAGTGCGAGCGCAACAAAGTCATCGTCTGAGCTGACGCTGTTCAAACTTTGAAAGGCAGACGTTCCTACCGGCAGTGTTCCCGCGCTTGCCAGCGCCCGGTCTGCGTCAGGGCTAAGCGACACCAGCTTCCAGATGACGAATAAAAACAAAGCGTACAGGTGCGATGCAACGGGCAACGCACTGTGCGACTTGTCAGGCACGGCAGCTTGGTACAGCCACAAGCCAATGCCCATAGCGCAGGCCGCCAGCGCCAGCCAGCTGCGCCGACTGTGGGTGTGGCGAACCTGGCGGATCACCGAACCCGTCACCGCAGCTGCGCCGGTTAAATTCAATGCTGTCCACATCCAAAACGCAATCGGCGTCGACGCTTCACCAAAGTTAAGCCAAACGGCCGCTACGATCTCACCTAGCACCTGCAGCGCAACGACAAACAACACCCAGGGTCGCACGCCGCCAGAAGTAGTCACCAGGAAAAAAGCCACCGCGCCTAACAAAATCGCATAAACGATGTCGGTGATGACTTCAATCGGCGATGAATCAATTACCCAGTAGCCCGCTAAGAACAGCTGCGCCACCGTGATCAGCAACAAGAGCATCCACAAGCACGCCAAAATCCGCATAGCGTAGTCGACCGGGTGACTCTGAAGGCGCCAAGCGCCGATGGAGCCCCTTAAAGCCGCAGCGCCCAACAGCAAACTGACCAACGCGAAAAAAAGCTCAACCGCTACGGCCATGGATTCACTCGGCTACAGCAGCCCACGTTGAAGCGCCGAGCTGACTGCATGCGCCCGGGTTTTAACCTGCAATTTGCGGTAAATGTTTTTAATGTGGGTGTTGACGGTCAAACCACTGATCGTCAGTCGAAGGCCGATCTCACAACTGGTGTAGCCCGCCGCCACCATTTTTAGCACCGCGTGCTCCCGCTCTGACAGCCCTTTTTTAGGAGCGTCGTCATGCTGGCCGGCCTCTGCATGGCTGTGGTCCAGTCTGTGCAACAAGCGTCTGGCCAAGTTGGGGGTGATCGATGCGCCACCGTTCATCACCTGCAGCACAGCTTGTGAGAAATTGCCAAACCACGAGTTTTTAACCAGATACCCGGTAGCGCCCAATTCAAACGCGCGCAGGGCGTGTTGCTCGTCTTCCATCGCCGAAATAACGATGGCCTCGGCCATCGGCCGGACGGTCTTGAGGTGTTGAATCAACTCAAACCCATTGCCATCGCCCAAATTTAAATCAACCAGCATCACATCAAAGTCGCCGTTTGAAATGAGTCGGCGGCCCTCACGCATGCTGCCACCCTGGCCGACCAAGTTGCAGCGCAAGTCAGCCATCAACTCGCTTGAGATCACGTGGCGAATGTTGGCGTCATCGTCAACCAGCACCACTCGTACTGGCCTGGCAGTCTGCCCAACCAAAAAGGGCGGCCATGACAGGGCGGCGGCGCTGTGCGGCGTTAACGATGTGTAGCCCTGCGTTGTGGCCTGAGGTTTGACGTCACCTATTCTTGCTGCGAAATTGACGCGTGTGAAGTCTTCTTGAATAGGGGCGGTATCGTAGGCATTCGCCATGGTTGCTCTCCTGAAAAGGGACGCTGGCACTTAACTGTTTACCGTTCAACACAAACAACTCCCACAAACAAAAACAATTCAGCTTGTGTCGGTGAATTTTGAATTGTTGTGCGGAGTAACGATGCGAATCATCAACAGTTGTCGTTTTACACCCAATAAGGGGCTAACAGGTGTGCTCTAACGCACAAAACAAACGTATTGTTACGAAAATAATAATTTGGAACTACCTCATTTGCTGCCGATAAAACCTGGCGTCACTTGGGGCACTGGGTTGCATTGGGCCGAGGGAAGCAAACGTAATTCGAGTCCGTGTTTTACCCCTGCAGGGCAGGCCTGGGGGAGTAGCCAAAGCGCGGGATTGGCAGGACGCCCACTCGGCTTCACAGTTGAAGCAAGACAACGCGACCAGCGAAGCTCACTGTAAAAAGTGAACCCTTCTTTAGCGGCGTCTACACAGCTGACGGTTCAAAGACGCCCTGCAGGAGCCTTGGAACACAAAGCAACTTTTTAACTCTGATTTTGGGGAATTCATCATGAAAAAACTTGCACTTTTCGCGCTCAGCGCCTTGGCTACGGCAGCGATGGCTGCCGGCCCTGTGTCACCGTCAGCAATCATCATATCGGGCTCATCCAACCAGACTGCGTCGCTCAACAGCTCAAACTTCAGCAACCGGTCAAATGCTCACAACACGGCCATGCAAAACGTGTCTAGCAACGCAGGCAACATTTCGATCCGCGGCAACTCGGACCAAACGACCACTTCACGCGGCGCAACTGTCAACAACGAATCAGTCGATGCCAACGACTTTGCCAATCAGAACATCTCGTCGAATGCAGGCAAAGTCACCATCACCATGAGTGGAAACTCTACGCAGGAGTCCATGTTGGTTGACTCAGAAATCATGAACAAGGCAACAGGCGGAGGTGCCACCGCTGTGCAAAACTTGGCCAGTAACAATGGCAAAGATATCGTGATCAGCAGCAGTTCCAATCAGACAGCTATGGCAATTAATGGAGCCGTAATCGCAAATACGGCTGAAAACAACAACGCTACTGCTTTGCAAAATCTGGCCAGCAACAACGGCACCGGCATACAAATCAGGGGTACCTCTGAGCAAACAGCCACGGTCGACGGCGGCAGCGTTTATAACTGGGCCAACGGAAACTCAGCCCGCGCTACGCAAAACCTGTCATCGAACTTTGGCAATGTCACGATCTCCGGGTCATCAGTTCAGTCGACTCACATGGTCGGCGGCATGATGACCAACGTAGCAATGGGCCGTAATAGCCACGCGATTCAGAATATCGCCTCAAACGATGCCTGCAACGAGCCAGTGGTTGACCCTTGCCCTAACGGTTGCTCCAGCAATGGAAGGTAACACGTATTAAAGGGTCAGCCCGACTAGTTTCGGGCTGACGCTTTTTAGGTTTTTTCGCTTTTTGCTGGAGTGTCATCATGATCCATCGCATTCATTTTTTATGCAGCGTCAGCTTGGGCAGTGCCGGATTACTGCTTTCAATGAGCGCTAATGCGCAAAACGCCCCTGGTGAAGACCCGGTGCGCATCGACAGCAAAGTGATTATTCAAGGCTTCCCGACTGGCCCCGCACCGCGCTCGGGCAGCATTGGCAAGCCTGCTGAAATTTCGCCTTGGCAAAAAGCAAAAATGGCGCGTTACGAAGCCAAGGCGTTTTCCGGCAATCGGGGAGATGTACTGACAGAAAGGGACGTGATCAACAGCGCATCGAGTGATGGCTTCAAAACCACGTGCACGCAGTCGATCGGTTCGGTCAGCGCACCTTCGGGCATCACAACCGGCGGCGGTTTTAAGCCTACCCAGCAAATTGTCGTGCTGCGAGGCGACTTAATCAACATTTGCAACTGACTTGGCTCAGATGACCTTCGGGCTCCCCCAAGTTTTATCTCCCAATCTGCAAGGACCATCATGAGAAAAAACACGCTGCCCAACCGGCCAAGCCTAGTGAAAACACAGCTCGGTCGCTTGCCTTTGCATGGGGCGGTGCTAATGCTGCTGGGCACACTTTTACTGGTCGGCTGCGCAACGCCCATGAACCCGCGCAAGGACGCGGAGTTTCAAACTTATGCGTACACCACCAACCGCCCGGTAGTAAGGCCAACACGGTCGCTGTCGAGCTTTTCTGAATCACTCATGTGCATGGACCGCATGCTGCGTGAATCACAACTGCCCACCACGTTGATTACCAGTAAGTCCATTCCCGACTTTTCCAGCAAAGTGCCTGCCGCTGCCAAAGACATGATCATTACAGCGCTGTCGCAAATGTCCCGGCTCAGCCACGCCTTCAGGTACGTCGACTATGAAGTCGATATTGCGCGGCAAGACACCGTACAAAACCTGACCACAATCTTGCTCAACAACAACCAGATGCAATTGCAGCGCCCGGCGCTTTACGTGTCGGGCGCCATTGCTTATGTTGACCAAAACGTGATCAACAACCGCTTTGATGTGGGCACATCGGCCAGCAGGTTGGATACGGGCTACAGCCAAAGTAAAAATGCCACTGTGATTGGGTTGGAGCTTCATTTGGGCGACTTTCGTACTCGTACCTTGATCCCTGGCCTGGACTCTGCTAACGAGGTAATCATTGGAGGCGCGGGACAAGGACTGGACTTGGCGGGCCGAATTGGCGACTATGGCGTGAAGTTCAATGTGGGCCGCGACTACTCTATCGGCGCAGGCGGTGCGCTGCGTACGTTGATTGATTTGGGCATGATTGAAATGGTCGGCAAGTGGGCGCGTGTGCCGTACTGGCAGTGCCTGACGCTGGAGCAAACGCATCCGGATTTCCAGCGGCAAATGCGTGACTGGTTTGACGAAGGCTCACCGCTGGTGCACAACAAACTGGTGCAACGCTCGATGGTCAGCCAAGGGTATTTGGCAAATGACGGCAAAACTATTGACGAGCGCAGCCCCGAATTGGTCAATGCACTGGGTAAGTTTCAGGCTGATTCAGGTTTGGCGGTGACCGGCATTGTTGACTTTGCGACCTATGAGCGTGCGCTGCGCGATTTTGTATCGCTGAACGCCAACGGTCAGCTGCTGCAAGTCGGTTGGTCAGCTGCGGGCAGCGCTATCAGCGTCGCGGACGGCACGTCAACAACGGCCCCAATTGCCGGTACAAGAGTTGTGCCAGGCAGCCCGTACCTTAAGGCTGCCTTGGGCGCACCAGCACTACCGCGCCGTTTGGAGCTGCAACTGGAAAACCCGCTGGTGGGCAGGCCCGCGTTTGAAGTGGGCGAGCAGATCTTCTTGTCGGCTTCACTGTCGCGCGCTTCTTATCTGTACTGCTTTTTGCATGAGGCGGGCGGCACAGTGATGCGGCTGCTGCCCAACGCCACCAACCCCAGTGCGCTGATTTCGGCCAACAATGCCATTCGCATCCCGGACTGGATGAGCCCCACGCCAGGCTTCATCATGGACGCCACCAGCGCCGGGGCTGAACGGGTGGGCTGCTACGCAACAGACACCGAAGTGGCAGGCAAGCTGCCATCAATGTTGGCAGGTACGGCATTGGTGGCCATAAAAGGTGTGCCCAATTTGCAAAGCGTTGATCAGGCGTTTGACAGCGTTGTGGGCAAAGAGTCCTACAGCAAGGCGCAAATTCAGTGGCTGGTTGCGCCCAGAACATCGGCGGGTGCAACGGCTGGTTCAGCGCCCGCCAGTGCTGCAAAGTAGCGGCTTGGGTTTGCCACAGTGTATCAACTGCACTCGCGCGAAAGCTGTCAAAACAGGTAGCAGGGGTTAACCTAACTGGAGAGCAAAAATGCTGTGCCGCCAAATAAGTTGTTTGCTACTTGCTGCCAGCACAACTGCTGCGCTGTCTGTGGGTGCATCAGCCGTTTATGCCAGCGCGCGCAGCCTGCCTGCCGCTCCACTAGAGCCGCCTGAGCACGCCGCGCCACCGATCCACATCCAAGGGCCTCCTGCTGGTCTGGTGGGCCGAAAAAATCGAACGCAAGCACCGCATGCGATGGAGACCGCTCCTCTCGCGCTTAAAAAGTCAAACGGTGTGTCGCCCCCCAACATCGGCACGTCCACCTGCGCGTTTGATCCACTCAGGCTGCCGAATCCGAACGAATTTAGCGCAGCGAATCAGCTGGAGCGTCTGAAAGCCACCGCCTCTGGCACGGTGTTGCCTGAGCATCAACAGCTTTCAAAAGCGCGCCAACAACGTTTGCAAGCCAACGCAGCGTGGCAAATGGGTTTGCTGACACTGCACGGCATTTGCGCAGTTTTGAACACAGCCGATGCGGCTCTGTGGTTTGAGCGGGCACAGTTGCTGGGTGAACCACTCGCGCCGGCTGGTTTGGCCTGGTGTGAAATTGAGGGCTGCAAGGCAACGGCTAATCCCGCCGCCGCTGGCAAGTGGGTAGAGCTGCTTCGCAGTGTAGATGCACCACGCGCGCTGTACTTGCAGTGGTTGATGCAGTCACGCATGGCACCACTGGAAATTGCACAACCCGTACTCGGCGCTGCAGGCCAGGCGCCCTCGCCTTTGCAAAATCGACAGTTGCTGGCAAGCGCGGCGCAGCAAGGAGATACCAATGCAAAAATTGAGCTGGGGCTGGACAGCGTGTTTTTAAACGAACTGCCCGAAGCGCTTGTCTTTTTCAAAAGCGCAGCGCCCAAGTCTGCCGCCGCTGCTATCAATTCCACAGTAGTGGCCGAGCGCGTAAAAAACGCAGCGCGCCTGCCGCCCCCAAGCCGCGCCAGCAGCGCAGTTGCGGTCAAGCCGCAATCGGCTGCAGACAACTTCGCGCAAGCCCAGCGCTACCACCGGGGCAAAGGCGTGCCGTCAAACTACACCGAAGCCATTCGCCTGTACCAGTTGGCTCAAAACCAAGGCAATGTGTCCGCAAAAAAAATGTTGGAGCTGATATTTTCACGGCCGGCGCCCGACGGGCAAATTGACTTGGCCTGGATGCAGCAACTCGCGCAAGTCGACCTGAGCGGCAACACGCCGGCGATTGACAAAGGCAGCGTCAAGCAAAACCTGAAGCGCGAACCTACGCCGCTGTTTGAGCTGGTGCCACAGCAGTGGCGAAAATACGCCGCTGCAGCTGTCAGCGCTTGAAGGCCTGCAAACCCAGGCAATGCGGTCAACTGTCCAGATGCGTCATACTTGAATGCGGTCGGGCAGCATTTGTGCCCGCCAAAACCACAACGGCCAATACGGCCCCAACGGCTACTACTGCAACCACGGCAACCACGGCGCTTTCATGACCAAAACCTCTGTCGAAAAATCCCATCTCAAATTTTTACTGCTGGAAGGTATTCACCCTTCTGCGACTCGAGTCCTGCAAACTGCGGGATACACCAATATCGAAAGCCTGAGCGGCGCACTAGATGGCGACGCGCTGCTGGCCAAAATTGCAGACGCCCACTTCGTTGGTATTCGCTCGCGCACCCAACTGACAGCTAATGTGTTTGCGCACGCCCACAAGCTGGCGGCAGTGGGCTGCTTTTGCATCGGCACGAATCAGGTTGACTTGAACGCCGCGCGCGAAAAAGGTATTGCGGTGTTTAATGCGCCGTACTCCAACACCCGCTCGGTAGCTGAGTTGGTGCTGGCCGAAGCAATTTTGCTGCTGCGCGGGGTGCCTGAAAAAAGCGCCGTAGCGCACCGCGGCGGCTGGCTTAAGTCGGCGGACAATTCGTATGAAATTCGCGGGAAAACGCTTGGCATCGTGGGTTACGGTGCCATCGGAACGCAGCTGTCTGTGTTGGCCGAAGGCTTGGGCATGCAGGTTGTTTTTTATGACGTGGTGACCAAGCTTACGCTGGGTAATGCGCGGCAAATAGCGGGCTTAAATGAACTCTTGGCGATGTCCGATGTTGTCAGCCTGCATGTGCCAGAACTCCCAAGTACCCAGTGGATGATAGGCGCGGCGCAACTTGCCGCAATGAAGCAAGGCAGTGTGCTGATCAACGCGTCACGCGGCACGGTAGTTAAAATTGAACCCCTGGCCGAGGCTTTGAAATCCAAAAAACTGCTGGGTGCGGCAATTGACGTGTTTCCTGTGGAGCCAAGCAGCAACAAAGAGACGTTTGAGTCACCGCTACGCGGGCTAGACAACGTTATTTTGACCCCGCATGTGGGCGGCTCGACCATTGAAGCGCAAGAAAACATTGGCATTGAAGTGGCTGAAAAGCTTGTCAAGTATTCAGACAACGGCACGTCGACATCGTCGGTCAATTTCCCTGAAGTCGCCCTGCCCGCCCACCCAGGCAAGCACCGCCTGTTGCATATTCACCGCAACGTGCCGGGCGTGTTGTCTGAGATTAATACGGTGTTTGGTGCCAACAACATCAACATTGCTTCCCAGTATTTGCAAACCCACGGCGACATTGGCTATGTAGTCATTGATATTGATGCCGACCATTCAGACTTGGCATTGGCCAAACTGGCAGATGTCACTGGGACTATTCGCAGCCGGGTACTTTTTTAGCGCCCGCGTGCACGCTGAGCTCAAAGATAGTTCAGGCGGCAATGAGGTACATTGCAAGCATGTTTGAAGTGTTGGTCTATGTGTATGAAAACTACTGGCAAGGCGACGCTTGCCCTGCGCCGCACCTGCTTGGCCGCAAGCTGGCCGCAGTCGGTTTTGAATCAGACGAAATCGAAGCAGCGCTGATCTGGCTAAATGGTTTGAATACCGCCGCACAAAGCACGCAAATTTACTTGCCACATTCATCCGACTCACTGACCACCAGTGATCCTGGGCATAACAGCCCCGCATCAAAAAGCATGCGCGCCTATTCCCCGGCTGAGCAAGACCATTTGGGCGCAAGTGCGCTCGGGTTTTTAAGCTTTCTGCAGACATCGAGCGTCCTGTCGCCCCAGATGAGTGAAATTGTCATCGACCGTGCCATGGCATCGCCTGGCAGCCCGCTGGGGCTGGACGATCTCAAAATCATCGTGCTGATGGTGTATTGGAGCTTTGGGCAAGAGCCCGATGCATTGGTGCTGGACGAGCTGTGCGATGACCCGGATCGAATTGGGCATTGAGCCTAGCCCAATAGCCGCTCTGGGTTAGCCTCAAGTTTGACCAGTGCCTCGCGGGTGGCGCGAACGGTCAATGCTTCTTCTTCTGTCGGCACCAGCAGGCCCGCCTGCAAATACGCCGCCAGCCGCCGCGCCTGAATCAAGTAATTTTTACCTTCACTTGAAGCAAAAAGGTGAAGTTGCTTGCGTTCACTGCGCCACGCAAACTGCACATGTGCCACGCGGCCGTTATGGTCCAGGCTGAACCACGCACCCAACTGCAGCTCGCCCGCCCAAGCGCGCATGGCGTCGCTTGGCTGGCTGCCGCCGTCGGAAACTACCTCGATGTCGGTGGTGTCAATACCCAACATCATGACCAGCGCGTCGGTATCCAGCGGCAAGTCGCCGATGTCTTCGTCAGACAGGTAGTCTTCGAGATTAACCAAGCGCTTGGCCATTTGATCAATACGCGCAGGGTCAATCGCACTGTTTTTACTTAAGAAAGCATCTGCCAGCGTGTCGCTGATGATTTTGATGTGCTCGTCTTGAGCCGCCGCGTCCAGCCCCAGCATGGTCATGCCAGAGCGCAACAATTGCAGCAGCTTGGGTAAATCTGCGATCACCTTTGCACGGTCTGCACGATTAGGCTTGGCGCTGGAGGCCCACACCAAGTCGGCCGAGGCACGCTTTAACACCAGCGTTTCTTCATGTTGCGGACCACTGCGCATGGCAGAAATAGCCAGCGCCTCGGCCCACACTTTGTACAAAAACTCCCGAATCTCGTCGCGCACAGGAATGTCTTTGAGCATGTTGCGCATCTCGATGGTGAACTGAATCGCCATCGTTTCTTTTTGCTCCATTTGTTGAGCGACCGATACGGCTCGCGCCGCA
>JANMWH010000068.1:0-6899 GCA_031393945.1 Polaromonas sp.
TTTAATTGATAGCTGCTTAAGCTCGTATTTATTGGACTATCGGCGGTTTTTATTTATATTCATTCGACACAGCAGGCGCGCGCTGGCGGCGCTGCACCACGCTTAGCTGCAGGCTGGCTTTGGTGGGCGCTGCGCTGATGGCTACGTTTTGCGCGGGCGCGTCAATCAGCTGGTCAGACTGCCACACCTTGAACTGCGCTGCGCCGTCAGGCAGGTCTTCAAACATTGCCACGCCGTCTGGGCCGGTTTTGACCGCCCACGGCGTTTCGCTTACGTACACATAGCCGCGCATGGACCCGTGAATAAAGCAGCCCAGCAAGGTTGCGCCTACAACGCCTGCTTTATCTAGCGTAACCTCGGTAAATTTGGCGGGTTTGCCGTCTGGCTTGCCTTCCAGTCGCAGCTCAAAACCGGCGTTGGTGGTGTTGAACTGGCCCATGCCCGCAGGCGACGAGCGCACGTGGTGGTCCCACGGGTCGTTATTAACAAATTTCGCTTTTGCGCCTACCGCCAATACCGTGACAGCGGGTACGAATTGCATTTTTTCTTGCACGATGGTGGCTTCGCGAGGCAGCGCGGTTTTGGGCTGCGCCGTCTTGTTGGCTGGCAGTACCACCACTACCGCGTTGGGCACAGGTTTGCCGTCTTTGTCGGTCACGCTGACTTGCAGGCTGCCCGCCTGGGCTGCGCCCAGCGCCAACGGCAGTGCTGCAGCTATAAAAAGTTTTTTGAAAATGGTCATGCTGGATGGGCTTTTGATGGTGAAGATGGCTTGGCTCGGCTAATACTGGCTTTACTTTGGCGTGATGATGTCGCGGTTCATGGGTGCTAATAATGCCAGCATTTCGCCTTGTTTTTTGAATGGAATACCCTTGGCGTCCATGGCGCTTTGCAGCACTTCTACCAGCGCATGGAAATCGGATTTTTTGATGTCGAGGTTAGCGTGCGAGTTTTTCATGTCTGCGCCTTTGTAAACGCAGGGGCCACCGGCCAGCGAACAGAGCTGGTCGACCAGTTGTTCTTTAACGCGCTGCTGGTTGCTAGGCGCAAAGTGCGGGCCAGTGCGCGGGTCAGCCAGCAAGCGGGTCATGAAGTCGTCCATCAGTGCCACCAGGCCGGCTTTTTCGCCAAAGGCTTTGTACAACTGGTCGTCTTTAGCGGGCATGGTTTGACCAAACGACGAGGTTGCTACCAACAACGCGCCGGCTGCTAGCATATAAGAAATGAGGATTTTTTTCATTTTGAATTTTTCAAAGTTAAGGTGTGTTGAGACGGTTTAAAAAGCGACTTGCGCCGACAGGTAATAACCGGTTTGCTTGCGGCTTTGGGTGGTGGCAGGCACGATCAGGCCCAGGTCAACATAGGCCAGCGTCAGCGACAAATTTTTGGACGGTGCCCAGGCAATAAACACATCTTTCCAGTCGGTGGCACGCAAGCCGTCGCCCAAACCTGCCGCCGCGCCAGCGCGTGCCAAGCGGTTGCGCATGAAGCGGTATTCAGCGCCCACAGCGAGGTTTTTGTTGATTAAATAGGCTACCGAAAATTCTGGCTGCAGGCTGTAGTTGTTTTGCTCACCACCCAGCGTGGCGCCGTAGCCTAGCAGCCCGTTTTGGTTGGCTTTGGTCGCCCGCAGTGTGCCGTTGAGCAAAATGCCTTGCGCCAAAAATAATTTGGTAGCGCTCAAGTAGACATCTACGCCGCTGCGCTTGGCGCCCAGTGCAGTCAATGTGCCGTCCAGCCCGGTTGAGCCCAAGGTTTTGTATTGCACACCCACTGCAATTTGCGGCATCAGGTTGTCGCTGTCCAACACCGCATCGCCCGCCACGCGAACCTTGGCGCCCACAATGGTTTGCTTTAAGTGCAGGCCCGGCAAACCCAGTGCGGTGCCCGTGCCCTTGGTGTCAAAGTCTTGCTGCGCGAGCGACAGCTCAAAACGGTCGTTGATGCCGACTGCCGCACCGAATACCTTCAGCCCATAGTCACGCGTGCCAACCAGCGACACAAAAGCTGTTCCGCCCACTTCGCCGTCGGTTGCGTTGCTGCCAATCACTGCCCACGGGGTTAAACCGCCACCGGCAGCGCCTTCAACGCTGCTGACCCCGCCGGTCAGCAGCAGCTTGCCGGTTTCGGCCTGCGCACCAGAGCACAAAGCGGCTGCGCCAACCGCCACTAAAGACAAAACAAACGATTTTTTCATGGGGCTCCTCAAGGTTATTTGGAATGCGCTGACTTGAATTAAATTCGGTTGTCAGCGACGCACAGCGGTAGTACGCAGGCCGCCAGCGTTTGGATTCAACTGTGGTGCACTGTTTCTTAACTTTGCTTTGTAGCCAATTCTGGCTTTGTTGAATCCACGGCGTCGGGTGCTGCGTATGCAAGTGCATGACATTATTAAAGCGTGTACGCCAAAGCCAGTTCAACCCGTTTAAGGCAGCAATGAAAGTCAGCGGCCTGCTGTGCGTTGCCGCTATAGGACTGGTCGCAGGCCCGGTGGCGGTGGCTCAATCGGCGGCAGTAGCCGCTGTGGCGCCTGCCCCAACCCCCGCGCGCCAATGGCTCAGCCCGCCACCCGGTGATGCTGTGCGCGGCGCAGCGCTTTACCAAAGCCAGTGCACGGCCTGCCACAGCGTAGAGGCCAGCAAAATCGGCCCCGCCCATCGCGGCGTGATGGGCAGGCGGGTCGGCAGTCTGCCGGGCTATTCGTACTCAGTAGAGTTGGCCAGTTCGCGTCTGCGCTGGACACCGCAAACGCTTTTTACCTGGCTGGCTGACCCCGAAGACCTGGTAGCGGGCCAGCGCATGGGTTTTGCTGTTGAAGACGCGCAGCACAGAGGCGATTTGATTGCCTACCTTGCCACACTGAAATAACACTGCATGCTAAAAAAGCTGATCATTTGCTATTAAGTCAGGAGCTGCTTGCGCCCGATTTGATTGAGCTAAAGCCGAATTTGATGCTAAAAAAGCGGCTGAATCGATGCTTTCGAGGGTTGCAGCCCGCACCCCGAGCAAGCGCAGTTTTTTGGTCAAAGGCATGCGTTTTAAACACTGGCCTGCAGCTTGCCTGATGGTAGTGGCATCAAGCGTGTAGTTGCCTAGCGTGTGGTCACGGGTAGCAATCTTGAAGTCGTCGTAACGCACTTTAATGCCAATGGTTTTGGCGGCGTAGCCCTTGCGAGCCAGGTCGGCGGCAAGCTTGCTGCACAGCTCGGTAAATATGGCGCTGAGTGCCGCCTTGTCGCGCACGGCATGCAGGTCGCGGTCAAACGTAGTTTCACGGCTCATGCTGACCGGCTCGCTGCTGGTTTCTACTGGGCGGTCGTCCCGGCCCCAGGCAACCTCATGCATCCACGCGCCGGTGGCTTTGCCAAATTTGGCGATTAAAAACTGCGCGTCTTGCTGGGCCAGCTCGCCAATGGTTTGAATGCCAAGTGCGGCCAGCTTTTCGTCTGCCTTGGGGCCAATTCCGTTGATTTTTCGGCATTCCAGGGGCCAGATTTTGGTTTGCAAGTCCTCTTCATGAATGATCGAAATGCCGTTCGGCTTGTTGAACTCACTCGCCATTTTGGCCAACAGCTTGTTGGGTGCCACGCCCACCGAACAAGTCAACCCACATGCCTCGGTAATTGCTTTTTGAATCAACCGTGCCAGCACCCGCCCGCCTTCACGCTGGCCGCCGGGCACGTCGGTGAAGTCGATGTACACCTCGTCTACGCCCCGATCTTCCATCAGCGGCGCAATGTCAACGATGGTGCTTTTAAACAGCCGCGAATACTTGCGCACTTCGTCAAAATCAACCGGCAACACAATCGCCTGCGGGCACAACTTGGCCGCTTTCATCATGCCCATGGCCGAGCCCACGCCAAACTGCCGCGCTGCATAAGTGGCGGTAGTAATCACGCCGCGCCCCACGTAATCTTTGAGCAGCGCAAACTCAGCGACAGGAATGAAACGCGGGTCGCGTTCGGGCTGCGTGGCCAGCAGTGCATCGTCTACCTTGCGGCGCCCGCCACCAATCACGACAGGTAAACCCTTCAGCTGTGGGTAGCGCAGCAGCTCAATGGATGCAAAAAAAGCGTCCATGTCTAGGTGGGCAATTCGGCGAAGGTGCGGATTCATGGTGCATTGACTCAAAGGCATTGCGAGCATAGCGCTAGCAGCCGTTCCCCTACGGTACGGCGCTACTCAAAAAAGTTTCCGCTGCACTGGTCGGTACTGGCTGACAGTTGAGTGTGCAGTGGGCCGACAGACGCGCGAGCTTTGGTCGCCGAAATTAGGGTCTTTTAAACCACGATTGGAAATTTGCACGTGAACTACCTCACCACCCCCGACAACACGAAACTTTATTTTAAAGACTGGGGCTCTGGCCGCCCCGTGATTTTGCTACACGGCTGGCCTTTGTCGGCCGATAGCTGGGACGACCAAGCCATGGCGATTGCCGATGCGGGCTACCGCGCCATCGCCTACGATCGGCGCGGCTTTGGGCGCTCGTCGCAGCCCTGGACTGGCTATGACTACGACACCCTGTCGGATGATTTGGCGGCCGTGATCGAACAAACGGGTGCCCAAGACGCGGTACTGGTGGGTTTTTCAATGGGTGGTGGCGAAGTGGCGCGCTACATGTCGCGCCATCAAGGGAAGTCGATCTCCAAAGCGGTGCTGGTCTCGTCCGTGGTGCCATTCATGTTGAAAACCGATACCAACCCGGACGGCATCGAGCAGTCGAAGTTTGAGGAGATGACTGCAGGCATGAAGGAAGACCGGGCAAAGTTTTTCGCCGGATTTTTCAAAGATTTTTATGGCGTGGGCCTTGTCTCGCGCCCGGTCAGTGAACCGCTGGTGGAGGCGTCGCGCAGCGTTGCCATGCAGGCCAGCCTGAAGGCCACACTGGCATGCGCTGGCGCTTTTTCGACCACGGATTTTCGGCCTGATCTGGCGCATTTCAAGGTGCCTACCTTGATCATTCATGGCACCGACGACAAAACCGTTCCGATTGACGCATCTGGAAGGGCCGCTGCAAAAGGCATTGCACAGTCAACGCTGCTGGAATACGACGGTGCGCCGCACGGCCTTTTTGCTACTCACAAAAACAAGTTGACCAAAGATTTGCTGGACTTTATTGCGCGCTAACGGCCTGCGGGTAGCTGCCTGCCAGCAAGATGCCTTGATCAACACGGTTGATATCGGTCTTGCCGCAAAAAGCCATCGTCAGGTCGAGTTCTTTGTGAATAATCTCGAGGGCCTTAGTCACGCCCACTTCACCCATCGCGCCCAGCGCGTATAACCACGCGCGGCCAATGTACACACCTTTGGCGCCTAGGGCGACGGCTTTGATGACGTCTTGCCCGCTGCGTATGCCGCCGTCCATGTGCACTTCGATATCTCTACCAACGGCGGCCACGATGCGGGGCAGGGCGCGTATGGACGACTCTGCGCCGTCGAGCTGCCTGCCGCCGTGGTTGGACACGATGAGTGCATCTGCACCGCTGTCCACTGCCAAGCGGGCGTCTTCTTCGTCTTGAATGCCTTTCAAAATAATCTTGCCGCCCCAGCGCTTTTTGATCCATTCGACGTCGCCCCAATTCAAGGCTGGGTCAAACTGCTTGGCCGTCCAGTCGCTCAGCGATGTCATGTCCTCTACACCTTTGACGTGGCCAACAATATTGCCAAAGCCATGGCGCTTTGTGCCCAACATGCCCAGGCCCCAGCGCGGTTTGGTGGCCATGTTGATGACGTTGGGAATCGTCAGCTTGGGCGGGGCTGACAAGCCGTTTTTTAAGTCTTTGTGGCGCTGCCCCAAGATTTGCAGGTCAAGCGTGATGACGAGCGCCGAGCAGTTAGCGGCTTTGGCCCGGTCTATCAGGCGCTCAATAAAGTCCCGGTCTTTTAAAACATAGAGCTGAAACCAGAACGGGTGGCGGTCGGTTGCGGTCGCTACGTCTTCAATCGAGCAAATGCTCATGGTCGACAACGTGAACGGAATGCCGAATTTTTTGGCCGCGCGCGCCCCGCAAATTTCGCCGTCGGCGTGCTGCATACCGCTCATGCCGGTAGGTGCAATGGCCACCGGCATAGCGACGTTTTGGCCAATCATTTGGGTGGCAGTAGAGCGGCCTTCCATGTTGACAGCCACGCGTTGGCGGAACTTAATCGACTGAAAATCAGCTTCGTTGGCGCGGTAGGTGCCTTCTGTCCACGAGCCCGAGTCGGCGTAGTCGTAAAACATACGCGGCACGCGCTTTTTGTGCAGCACGCGCAGGTCTTCTATGTTGGTGATGACAGTCATGAGGTTCCTTGAGTTGCATTCATGGTAGCCGCGTGCTCGTCAACACGGCATGAAGTTAGCTGCAGCGCCGTTGAAATTATTTTGATACGGCCTGCCCGCCTACAGCTTTCAGCCCGGCGCCGCGCACTTCGAGTTTGATTTCGTCGAGTACTGCGCCTTTGGCATCAAGCAGCTGCACCACATGCCTGCCGGGCCAGGGCAGCCATTGAGCTTCTGCGCCCCTGGCCAGAGCTTTGCCGTCTATCTGCCAAGCGACGTTCTGGCCAACCGCTGTGAAAGTCAGGCGTTGGCGGTTGGGCGGAATATCGGGGTCAAGCGCGATGATCACGCCGTTGGCGGGCGACGTGATTTTGGCCACCCCGGCACCGCCGAATGCTTCAAATTCACTATGCTCTACGCCTTTTGTCGAATGAATACGGGCGCGAGCAGCTTCCGAATTAATAGCAAATTGAGCCTGTTCGGTGCCCTTGATAAACCACTCACTGCGCTTGGCTTCCAGCCCATTAAAGTCAACCGGGCTTTGCACCACACCGGCTGGCGGCGTGGGCGCGCGGCTTGGCTCGGTGCGGTGCAAATGGTTCATCAACGCCGCCCAAATCGGCGCAGCGCCGCTGGT
>JANMWH010000079.1:0-22540 GCA_031393945.1 Polaromonas sp.
GAACACGGCCGGCGCGTGATGGGCGTGTTGCTGTTTCAAGACCTGGCTGTGGTGCCGCTGCTGGTGGTGATACCGGCGCTGGGCGCGTCGCCTGACCAGCTTTTTACGGCGCTGGCACTGGCGGGCTTGAAGGCTGCGCTGCTGGTTGGTGTGCTGCTGACCGGTGGGCAGCGCGTGATGCGCTGGTGGCTGACGCTGGTGGCGCGCCGAAAAAGTGAAGAGCTGTTTGTTTTAAATTTGCTGCTGGTCACGCTGGCTCTTAGTTGGCTGACCGAGCTGGCCGGCTTGAGCCTGGCCCTCGGCGCGTTTATAGCGGGCATGTTGATTTCAGAAACCGAATTCAAGCACCAGGTTGAAACCGATATTCGCCCTTTTCACGACGTGTTGCTGGGCTTGTTTTTTATCAGTATCGGCATGATGCTGGACTGGCAAATTGTGCTGCAGCAATGGCCGCTGGTGCTGCTTCTGGCCACGCTGCCGGTGCTGTTCAAGTTGCTGCTGGTCTCTGGCTTAACCCGCGCGCTGGGCGCAACCGCAGGTGTGTCGCTGCGCACCGGGCTGTATTTGGCGCAAGCCGGTGAGTTTGGTTTTGTGCTGTTAACGCTGAGCAACCAAAACGGCCTGGTGCCGCCAAATTTGCTCAACCCGATTTTGGCCAGCATGGTGCTGTCGATGCTGGCCACGCCCTTCATCATCATGCAAAGCAACCGAATTGTGATGCGCCTGGTGGCCAGCGAGTGGCTGCAGCAGTCGCTGCAAATGACCAGCATTGCGCGCAAGGCCATCAATACCGCAGAGCACGTGATAGTGTGCGGCTACGGGCGCTGCGGCCAAAACCTGGGCCACATGCTGGAGCAGGAACAGATCCCCTACATGGCGCTTGACCTGGACCCGGATCGCGTGCGCCAAGCGGCGAGCGCGGGCGACTCGGTGGTGTTTGGCGACGCCTCGCGTTTGCAGTCGCTGATGGCCGCCGGGCTGGCCCGAGCCAGCGCGGTGGTGGTGACTTACCTGGACACCGCCAGCGCGCTAAAGGTTCTGGCCTGCGTTCGCTCCCACGCGCCCAACGTGCCGGTGATTGTGCGTACCGTTGACGACCACGACCTTGAAAAGCTGCGCGCTGCCGGGGCTACCGAAGTTGTGCCCGAGGCCATTGAAGGCAGCTTGATGCTGGCCAGCCACGCGCTGGCGCTGGTCGGCGTGCCGATGCGGCGCGTGATTCGCGTTGTGCAAGACCAGCGCGACAAACGCTACAGCTTGTTGCGCGGCTACTTTCGCGGGGCAGACGACGACACCATTGAAGCGCAAGACGAAGCGCGCTTGGCAACGGTCACGCTGCCGCTGGTTTGCCGGTCTGTCGGTATGACGCTGGGCAACACCTTGCTCGAACCACTGGGTGCACAGGTGGTCAGCCTGCGCAGAGCCAACGGCCAAACGCTGCAGCCTGATAACAACGCGGTGCTGGAGGGCGGCGACACGCTGGTGCTGTCTGGCAAGCCCGAAGCATTGGCCATGGCTGAAGAAAAACTGTTGCGGCGGCGTTCCGCGAAAGGTGTCAATGAGACTTCTTAAACCCTTTTTAGAAGCTAGCCGCCTGTTGCGAGGCTGGCGCTCGCAATGAACCGGCGAGACATGTTGCGGCTTGCCGCTGCGGGCAGCTTGCCGGGGTCGTTGGCGGCTTCGCTGGCGCAGCCAGGCGCTAGTAAAACGCCAGCCCTTGAGGCGATTTTGCGTACAGGCGGCTGCGCAGTGATGTTGCGGCACGCGCAAACCGTTCCCGGTGTAGGCGACCCACCCAATTTTCAGCTACGCCAGTGCAGCACCCAGCGCAATTTGAGCGATGAGGGCCGCGCGCAAGCCGCCGCAATTGGCCGTTGGTTCAGCAGTCGCGCACTCAAGCCGAGCAGCGTGTGGTCCAGCCCGTGGTGCCGATGCAAAGACACGGCCGCCGCTTTTGGCGCGTTCAATGTGCTGACAGCCCTCGGCTCCACGTTTGACGGAAAGTCTGACGCGACTGCACAAACTGCCGCCTTGCGAGAGCGCCTGGTAAGCATTGCGCCACTTCAGTTTGAAGTGTGGGTGACTCACCAAGTCAATGTCACCGCACTAACCGGTAAAGTGCCAGCCATGGGTGAAGCACTGGTGTTGCGGGCGAACGCTTCCGGCGGTGGCCCTGTTGTGTTGGCGCGAACCTCGTTTAGCTGACAGCAACCCGATTGCGAGCACACTGCGACTAATCTGCTGCGCCAAAATTGCTATTTAATTTATAGCTGCTAGCGCCTGAATTCATTGGGCTAGGCCGGTGTTAGAGTACTATTTAAGGCCCAAAATGGGGTCATTGCGGTTCTGCGCATGCGCAGGAGCTTTCCCGCTGGGCCACGCACACTGTCTTTCAGCGCAAATCGCCGTACTGGGTATTGCTGAGTGCGGGCATCACTGGCGAGTCTGGCATCTCAGTGTCTTCAAACCCGGTAATGAGCGTGTAAGAGCGCAGCCCCGTGCGGCTTTTGTCTGATTTGTCGGCCTTGTCAGCGTCGTGCGCGGCCTGTAGCGCTGCGCTAGACAGCGTCAGGGCGGGTACGGCAAGCGCTCTCTTGAACGCAGCAACTTCCGCTTCAAGCAAAGGATCGTGGCCTGATTTGGCGGTGGGTTGGGTTGCGGCTGCAGAGCGGGCAGCAGCGCTGGGCGCAATAGCGGCCGCCGTGACCGGCGGGTTCGCCTGGGTCTTGGCAAAGGCATCCTCAGCCGTATAGGCGGGCAAAGGGAGCAAGGCGGCGGCAGCGGCGGCGGTCACTGGCGCGGGGCTTGCTGGTTTAGCAATTGCTTTGGTGTCTGTGCGCCAGTACACCGCTGTGACTGTGATGTTGTAAATCACATTAGCGGTTTGAATCAACAATGCTTCAGTTTGAGTAAGCTTTTCTGGCCCGGTGCTGAGTTCAGGCGCCACGTCCATCATGACCAAAAACTGATTTCCTTTTTGATCAAGCGACAACACCTTGAACTTATAGCTGGCCGACAACATGCCGGCCCGCGTCATCGACTCGCGAATAGCGGAATACAGCTGCTCGCGCCTTGCCTGGCGTTTGACTTTGCGGTCTGTGCTTAGCGCGTTGGCACCGTCGCCTGCGTTAGCAACGGGTCTCGCACCGATCAAAGCGTGGACGGGTTGCGCAACCACCTTAGGCGCTAAACCGCGAACTGCATTGCTACCAACGAGCGCAGCTTTAGGGACGGTGGGTTTGGTTGAAAACCAGCTGAAAAGGGACATGATGTAATTCTTTAGTCATTAAAAGCAGCAGTACAGTTTACGATTAGGGTTAACTTTACACACGCACAACACAATTGCAGCCACAACAAGTAGTCTAAGCAACGCCGTACGCATCACACGGACTGCAACGCTGAATTTACGCCCTTCGGCTCGCGCTTTCGGACAATTCGAGCAATAAGTCACGCTTGGCAGCCTACAGGCAGTCCGAATATTGCCAATTCAGACGACCTGCACCTCACCAAAACCTCGCGCTCGTCGCTCGTCTCAGGTAACCGCGACCCGCTTGGTTCGGGCATACAAACGCTTGGCCATGACCCCGCCCATGGCCAGCACCAGTTCCAAAGCAATCGCCGGATGCCGGTGCGCCAGTTCTGTAAAACGCTGCGCCGACAAGGTCCATACCTTGCACGCTGAAGCAGCTTGCACCGTTGCGCTACGTGGCTGGCGCGCAAAAAAAGCGCCCTCACCCACAACTGTGCCGGGCCCGACCATCGCCATACGCACGCGTGCTTTTTCATCCTCGTAATGCACGCTGAGGGTGCCCGACTCAATAAAATACACCGTTCGATCCGTGGTACCTTGGGCCATCAATACCTGACCGGCGCGAACCTCCTCGGGGCGCAAGTACCCTGCCAGTGCATCAAGTTGCGGCTGGGCGAGTTTGAACTGCAAGGCGTCCGCCGCCTGGCAACTGGCAATAGTTTGCGCTAACCCGGAAAGATCAAACCGCAAGGTGGACAGGGGAATATGTGACATAAGACGTCAACGATAACCTTCCCGTAACACTTCCGGCAACAAGGGTTTACCCTGTACTCCTGTGTGAGAGTGTTCAACTGGCTTCAGACGTCCTAAAAGGAGCAGCATCACTTGCCGATACAAAATTTGGAAAATATCTCGCCCAACAAGTCATCCGTGGTGAAGGTCCCCGTGATGTCACTCAAGTGGCGCTGTGCTTGCCGCAAATCTTCAGCCAGCAGGTCTAGGGCAGGTTGTTGTGCGGCCATTTGTTCGGCGGCCCGAGACAACTGCTCGCCTACCTTGGCAAGCGCCACAACATGACGCTCACGCGCCATAAACACGCCTTCAGGCGCTGACTGCCATCCAACGGTTTCAAGCAGCAGTTGCCGCAGCGCTGCCAAGCCGTCACCAGTCTTGGTAGACAGAATTAAGCTGCCTGGCTCTGCTTTCGGTACGTCTGGTGCAACCAAGGTATCGGACTTGTTCCAAATATGAATAATGGGCACATTCTTGGCTACTTTTGTACTGATAGCCGCTAATATACGGGCGTCGGCAGCTATGTAATTCATAGCACTTTGCTGGCTGAGATCGTGCAGAAACAGAACCGCGTCGGCACTTTCAATTTCAATCCACGCACGTTCAATGCCGATTTTTTCAACTTCGTCTTGCGCATCGCGAAGCCCGGCAGTGTCCACCACGTGCAGCGGCACGCCGTCAATTTGAATCAGCTGGGTGACTTTATCTCGAGTGGTGCCAGCCTGCGGCGTGACGATGGCCAGCTCGAAACCGGCAAGCGCATTGAGCAGAGAGCTTTTGCCGGCGTTAGGTTGCCCGGCAATGACTACTTTGATGCCTTCTCGCAAAATGGCACCTTGACTGGCGGCGCGCCGAATATCGGCAAGCGTGTGCTGCAAGTGTTCAAGCTGGCCCCGTGCATCGGCTTTTTGCAAAAAATCAATGTCTTCTTCAGGAAAATCCAGAGTCGCTTCGACCAACATGCGCAAGCGAATCAGTTGCGCCAGTAACGCGTTGACCCTTGATGAAAACTCGCCAGACATCGACCGCGCCGCCGACCGTGCGGCCACTTCTGAGCTTGCATCAATCAAGTCGGCAATCGCTTCAGCCTGCGCAAGGTCAATCTTGTTATTTAAAAATGCGCGCTCAGTGAACTCGCCGGGTTGGGCAAGGCGCAGGCCCGCCGCACGTGGCTGCTGCGTTTGCAGATCAACTTCGGCAGCGGCTGCCACGCAGCGCGCTAAAAGCAGCTGCAACACCACGGGGCCGCCGTGGGCTTGCAACTCTAGTACGTCTTCCCCGGTAAAAGAATGCGGCGCGGGAAAGTAAATAGCCAAGCCCTTGTCGAGCGTGGCACCCGCTGCGTCCAGAAACGGCAGGTAAGTCGCCAAGCGCGGCTGCAGCGCTTTGCCGCAGATCGCCTGAACAAGTGGCACCAAGTTTTTGCCCGACACACGCACCACCCCCACAGCTCCGCGGCCGGGTGCTGTGGCAATAGCAACAATGGGGTCGTGATGGCGGCCAAGCATAGGGAGATATTGTCAACTGACCTCGGGCAACGCCGGCTCAACCGGTGCGCAGTAGTCGCCCCCTGTCTTGGGGCGCTTAAGACGCCTCGGGGGTTACTTGAACTTTGGCAAATTGAACTGCGGCGGCACGCCCATGCGGGTGTTGATCATCCACTGCTGCGCAATCGACAATACGTTATTGGTTATCCAGTAAAGCACTAGGCCGGCCGGGAAAAAGAAGAACATCACACTGAAAATCAGCGGCATGAACCACATTAATTTGGCCTGTAGTGGATCAGGCGGTGCAGGGTTAAGCGCCGTTTGCAACATGGTCGTCAGTGTCATGACGACTGGCAAGATAAAAAACGGGTCTGGTGCAGACAGGTCTTTAATCCACAACACCCAAGGCGCCCCGCGCATTTCCACACTTGATAGCAACACCCAGTACAAAGCAATAAACACCGGAATCTGCACCATGATCGGAAAGCAGCCACCCATAGGGTTAACTTTTTCGTCCTTGTAAATCTTCATCATCTGCTGCTGCATTTCTTGCGGCTTGTCTTTCAAGCGCTCGCGCATTTCCATGATTTTGGGGTTGATGGCTTTCATTTTGGCCATGCTGGCGTAGGCTTTGGCATTGAGCCAATAAAAGGCAATTTTCAGCAGCAGCACCAACGCAACAATCGACCAGCCCCAGTTTTGAATAAAACCATGCAGCTTGTCGAGCAGCCAGTACAGCGGCTTGGCCAGAATGGTTAACCAGCCGTAGTCTTTGACGAGCTCAAGCCCGGGCGCCAGCTTTTCGAGCATGTTTTCCTCCTGCGGGCCAACAAACAGCTTGGACTCTATCGACTTGGTAGCGCCTGGGGCGATCGAGTCGATTAACGTGATCATGCCGGCTGCATACAGGTTGTTGTCGACCTTTCGCTGAAACAGCTCGCGCTTGACTCCATCGCCCAGCAGCCAGGCAGATGCAAAGTAGTGCTGCACCATTGCCACATAGCCATTGCTGGCCTGCTTTTCGACGTCGACTTTTCCTTTTTCGATGTCCTTAAACTCGATTTTTTGGTACTTCTTGGCTTCGGTGTAAATCGCCGGGCCAGTAAACGTTGAATAAAAAGACGATTCGCCAACCGGCGGGTTACCGTCGCGCACCAATTGGAGATAAAGCTGCGGGGACACTGGCGCCGTGCCTGTGTTGATGACCTCGTGGCGCACGGCGATGTCGTACGCCCCACGCCGCAGCGTGTAGGTTTTGATCAGCTTGACGCCGCCCACATCGGGCGACTCAAACTTGATTTGCAACTCATTTTGTCCGTCTGCCAGTGATCTTGGCCCAGCGACCACCGCCATAGGCGTCTTGTGGGTCGGCAAAGCGGCACCACCAACAGCAGCAATCAATCCTGTTTGAGCGACGTACACTCGCCCAGCGCTTTCGTCAAGCAACACAAAACCGCTGGTTTTATCGGCCAAGTCTTTAAATTTGTTGAAAGACGACTTGACCAAGGCCCCACCCTCCGTGTCAAACGTCAATGTGAACACGTCGGTGGCGACTACCAGTTTTTCGCGCGCGGTTTGGGGGGTAGCGCCTGTCGCACCGGTCGGCACTGCTCCTGAACTTGTAGCTGTGGCAGCGGGCACTTGTGACGCGCCGCCTGGCGATGAGACCGCGCTTTGGCTGGCGGGCGTTGCAAGCCCTGTCGCCGTTTTTCCGGTAACGGTTTGATTCTGGGAGGGGAAAAAGGTGGGCTTTTGCCCTTTGGAAATTTGCCATTGATCCCACAGCAAAACCATGGAAAAGCCAAAAATAACCCACAAAATAGTGCGGCGAATATCGTTCATGGGGAATTCTTTTCAGGAGAAGAGGAGGGTGACGGGTTGTGTGACGCTATGGGCCTCAACAACCGAGTAAATAAAGCATGGACTCTGGCGGGGTCTGGGACAGGATCGTGCCCACCGCGACACCATGGCTGGCATCGCACTAGACGATAAAGCGTCAAGCTTGCGCCGACCACAGCGCCGTGTTCATTGAGTGCTTGCAGCGAATAGGCGGAACAAGTAGGCTCGAATCGGCAAGCGCTGCCAAGCGACGGGCTAAGAAGAAGGCGATACGACTTGACCAGCAAGATCAACGCATGTTGGGGAAAGCGGTACAACACCTCTAAGGCGGTTTTCATGTTGTCACTTTGCGTTCAAGCCGACTTGCAACAGATCGGTTAACTCGGTTCTGGCCGAGTGCTGTAGTGCATCTGACGAAGCACTTGGAAAGCCTTGACGCGAAAACTCGGAGCGTAGTCGAATCAGATACACAGCGCGAGAAAACTGATGCGCCGAAGCGCTCCCGACTGAATAGATTTGTCTTTTCAAAGTATTGCGAGTAACGGCCCGCTTGGCCCACCGTTTCGGCACCATCGCTCCCAGCCACACGTCTTGGGTAAACAAGGCGGCTGCTGGTTGAACCGGCTCCGGCACGATAAGTAGCCGATGCATCACAAAATGCTGCGATTTTGCGATCACGGGCGCATTTAATGCCGCCTGAAACTGCGGTCTGCTTTTGAACCGCTTCATAGATGATTTTTAAAAAACAAACGGTAGCGCGGCGGCGGATTGGCGAAAGCACGGGAACTGCCCTGCAGAGAGCGTTCGGCCTTTACGCTTTCGCTTTCGCTTTGGCTTAGACCGCGAGACGCTTGCGGCCCTTGGCGCGCCTTGCTGCGATAACAGCGCGGCCACCGCGAGTTTTCATGCGGGTCAAAAATCCATGCGTCCGGGCGCGTTTAACTTTGGATGGTTGATAAGTACGTTTCATAGTAAGTCCAGCTGTTTGCTAAAAAAAATTCCGAAAGTCGACCGCAAACACTGTCTACCGCTCGGGCTTGGATGGCGCTGCCGCCTAGTGCCATGGAGTGGCGCCAAGCGGCCAACCTATGATTATCGCAGATTTCTTGGTCTGGGCAAGCCCGCCCCGCGGCTAAGCAAATGTTTTATGTGGCTGCAATTGCTTTGCACAGAATTTTAGTGGGCTAAAGCAATTGCGCAGCGAAAGGCGCCGCTACACTGGTGTGGATAACTCCCAAATTGAGTACAATGCCAAAGCGTGAATTCCGATCATATCCACAGTACAAAAAGCAATGACATTCCCAGTCATGTCAACTTCAATGGCTGACGTGCGCGATGGGACTTTAAGCCAAAGCCTCTGGCAAATTTGTGTTGATCAACTGGCTCAGGAAATTCCTGAGCAGCAGTTTTCAACCTGGATTCGTCCTCTGGAAGCTGAGGTGTCCGAGGATCTGTCCAAAGTCACAGTTCGGGTTGCCAACCGTTTCAAGCTTGACTGGATACGCGCTCAATATGCTGGTCGTATCGTGGGGCTGCTCGAAAAGATTTCTGGGCACAGTGTGACGCTTGAGTTGGCGCTCGCTCCGAGAGAAGCGCCCGTAGGGCTTAGAGCAACTGCAAGCACAATTTACAATGCATCGTTTGCTGAGCCCATGGAATTGGGGGTAGCTGACGACTTCGCGAATGCGCCCTTCAAAAGCCGCTTAAACACTGCGCTGACTTTTGACACTTTGATTGAGGGAACGGCTAACCGAATGGGCAGGGCCGCTGCTCTGCACGTCGCTAGTAGCTTGGGGCAGCTGTACAACCCACTTTTTATTTATGGCGGTGTCGGCTTGGGTAAAACTCATTTGATGCATGCCATTGGCAATCGGCTGGTCGCTGAGAATCCTGCCGCTAAAGTTTTGTACATTCACGCAGAACAGTTTGTGTCTGATGTTGTCAAGGCTTATCAGCGCAAGACGTTTGACGAGTTTAAAGAGCGTTATCACTCGCTCGATTTGTTGCTAATTGACGATGTTCAGTTTTTTGCCAATAAAGACCGAACTCAAGAAGAGTTTTTCAATGCATTTGAGGCTTTGCTGACCAAGAAATCTCACATTGTGATGACCAGTGATACCTATCCAAAGGGGTTAACGGACATCCATGAGCGGCTGGTGTCGCGCTTTGATTCTGGGCTCACCGTTGCTATTGAACCACCAGAACTAGAAATGCGCGTAGCAATACTGATCAAAAAGGCCGAAATAGAAGGCGCGGTAATGCCCGAAGAGGTTGCTTTTTTTGTTGCGAAAAACGTTCGCTCAAATGTCCGTGAGCTGGAAGGTGCGCTGCGCAAAATCCTTGCTTATTCGCGCTTTAACCAAAAAGAAATCTCGATTCAACTGGCCAGAGAAGCGCTCCGGGATCTACTGTCGATCCAAAATCGACAGATTTCCGTTGAAAATATTCAGCGAACGGTAGCTGACTACTACAAAATCAAGGTCGCTGACATGTACTCAAAAAAGCGCCCAGCCAGCATAGCCCGGCCCCGTCAAATTGCGATGTATCTGGCTAAGGAATTGACACAAAAGAGCCTGCCTGAAATTGGTGAGTTGTTTGGCGGCAGAGACCACACCACCGTACTGCACGCGGTTAGAAAAATGTCCGCTGAGCGGCAACTTTTGACTGAACTTAACCAACAACTGCATGTGCTAGAACAAACCCTAAAAGGCTAATATTTGCTTTTAGACTCAACAATCATGCGTTTTAAGTTGCCATCTTTTATGGGTATAAATCTGGGTATAACTTTTGCACAAGTGCAAGGTTATCCACAGCGGGTCTTGAAAACCGAAAGTTATTCATTTGACGTGCACAGTAAACGCATCGCTTGCCACAAGGTTTAACAATTCTCAACTTGTTGATTAAAAAGGCGAAAATCATGTTATGCACAGAATTGCGCCGCCCTTACTACTACTACTAATTTAAATTAAAGAAATAAACAGAAATAAGAGGGAGATAGACCAATGATCGTTTTAAAAGCAACTCAGAACAAAGTGTTGACCGTTTTGCAGTCGGTGGCGGGCATCGTGGAGCGCCGTCATACGTTGCCGATTCTTGCCAACGTCCTGATTCGAAAAGCAGGTGACAACCTGCAATTGACGACCAGTGATTTAGAAATCCAGATTCGCACCACCGCTGAATTAGGCGGTGATGGCGGTAGTTTTACAACGACCGTAGGCGCGCGAAAACTGATTGATATCCTACGTTCCATGCCAAGCGATCAGGTGGTGTCGATAGAGTCGGCGCAGAACAAATTGATTTTAAAAGGCGGCAAAAGCCGGTTTACGCTGCAGACGTTGCCTGCTGAAGACTTTCCTTTGGTGCAAGAGGCGGCCAACTTTGGTCCGAGTTTTTCGGTACCCCAAAAGGTATTGAAAGAGTTGCTCAACCAGGTCTCGTTTGCGATGGCCGTGCACGATATTCGCTATTACCTCAACGGTATTTTGTTTGTCGCTGAAGGCAAGCAACTTAGCCTGGTGGCAACTGATGGTCACCGTCTGGCGTTTTCGTCGGCAACGCTGGATGTCGAAGTGCCCAAGCAAGAAGTTATTTTGCCCCGCAAAACTGTGCTGGAAATGCAGCGTTTATTGAGCGACAAAGAAGGTGCGATTGACATGCAGTTTGCGGGTAATCAAGCCAAGTTCAGCTTTGACGGTATGGAATTTGTCACCAAGCTGGTCGAAGGAAAGTTTCCCGATTACAACCGGGTGATTCCTAAAAATCACAAAAACATCATCACCATGGGCCGTGTTCCCCTGCTGGCCAGCTTGCAGCGCACAGCGATTTTGACCAGCGAAAAATTCAAGGGTGTGCGCTTAAATATCGAACCTGGGGTGCTGCGTGTGGCCAGCAACAATGCCGAGCAAGAAGAAGCTGTTGACGAGCTCGATATTGACTACGCTGGCGACTCCATCGAGATAGGTTTTAACGTCACTTATTTGATTGATGCGTTGACCAACATGGAGCAAGACATGGTGAAGATGGAGTTGGCCGATTCCAACAGTTCAGCGTTGTTGACCATTCCAGACAATGCCACTTTCAAGTACGTCGTCATGCCGATGCGAATTTGAAGCCCGTATTTGTATAAATAAAGCCCACCGCAAACCCGCTTTCAAGGCGGGTTTGGTCATTCAAGTGATTAAGAAAATTCGATGCGAAGTGAGTTATGACTGAAGAAAATAAACCCAACCAGACCGATGACAGCACCCCTGGTGCGGACGGCGTGAACGTGAATCAAGGTCAAGCGGGCGAGGAGAGCTCTAACTTTCAGCCAAAAATTGATACCAACCAGGTCGGTGCTTCAGAAGCTTACGGCGAAGGGTCCATCCAGATTCTGGAAGGGCTGGAGGCGGTTCGCAAGCGGCCGGGTATGTACATTGGCGACACATCCGACGGTACGGGGCTTCATCACCTGGTGTTTGAAGTGGTCGACAACTCGATTGATGAGTCGCTCGCGGGTCATTGCGACGATATATCCGTCACCATTCACACCGATAACTCGATCAGCGTGACCGACAACGGGCGCGGCATTCCGACCGGTGTGAAGATGGACGACAAGCATGAACCGAAGCGCTCAGCGGCTGAAATTGCGCTAACAGAGCTTCATGCGGGAGGCAAATTCAATCAGAACAGCTACAAGGTGTCGGGTGGATTGCACGGCGTGGGCGTGAGTTGCGTTAACGCGCTGAGCAAGATGCTCAGGCTGACAATTCGCCGGGACGGAAAAGTCCACGTCATGGAGTTTTCGAAAGGCTTTGTACAAAACCGCATCATTGAAACTGTAGGCGGCGTAGAAACCTCGCCCATGAAGATAATGGGCAACACAGACAAACGCGGAACAGAGGTTCACTTTCTTCCTGACCTGGATATTTTCCAGACAAACTCTGACTTTCACTATGAAATTTTGAGCAAGCGTTTGCGCGAGTTGAGCTTTTTGAACAACGGCGTCAAGATTCGCCTAAAAGATGAGCGCACCGGCAAAGAGGACGACTTTGCAGGTGCCGGTGGGGTTAAAGGCTTTGTTGACTTCATCAATAAAGGTAAAACGGTTTTAAACCCCAATGTGTTTGCCGCCATGGGTGACCGCCAGAGCGATCAGGGCACCAACATTGGCGTAGAGGTAGCCATGCAGTGGAACAGTGGCTACAGCGAGCAAGTGCTTTGCTTTACCAACAACATTCCGCAGCGCGATGGTGGGACGCACCTGACCGGTCTGCGCGCAGCCATGACACGTGTGATCAATAAATACATTGACGACAGCGAGATGGCGAAAAAAGCAAAAGTCGAGGTCACCGGCGATGACATGCGTGAAGGCCTGTGCTGTGTACTCAGCGTGAAGGTGCCAGAGCCAAAATTCTCAAGCCAGACCAAAGACAAGCTGGTGTCAAGCGAAGTGCGCGGCCCGGTTGAAGACATTGTCAGCAAGCTGCTCTATGACTACTTGCAAGAACGGCCAGCCGACGCAAAAATCATTGTCGGCAAAATCATTGAAGCCGCTCGCGCACGTGAAGCCGCCCGCAAAGCGCGCGACATGACGCGCCGCAAAGGCGTGCTCGACGGCATGGGCCTGCCCGGCAAGCTGGCCGACTGCCAGGAAAAAGACCCGGCACTGTGCGAAATCTACCTGGTCGAGGGGGACTCGGCTGGTGGCTCAGCCAAGCAAGGCCGTGACCGTAAATTCCAGGCGATTTTGCCGTTGCGCGGCAAGATTTTGAATGTCGAAAAAGCCCGCTATGAAAAGCTGCTGACCAGCAATGAAATTCTGACGCTAATTACTGCGCTGGGCACCGGTATTGGCAAGGCCGGCGGCAGCACTGGCAGCGACGATTTTAACGTGGCCAAGCTGCGTTACCACCGCATCATCATCATGACCGACGCCGACGTTGATGGCGCGCACATTCGCACATTGCTGCTGACGTTTTTCTACCGCCAAATGCCAGAGCTGGTTGAGCGCGGCCATATCTACATTGCGCAGCCGCCGCTGTACAAAGTCAAGGCCGGCAAAGAAGAACAGTACTTGAAAGACACCGGCGCACTCGATACGTTTTTGCTGCGCATTGCGCTCAAAGATGCGTCAGTACAAACCGGCGCAGAAGGCGCGAAAGGCAGCGTGCTGCTGTCTGGTGACACACTGGCCGAGCTGGCGCGCAAGCACCAACTGGCTGAGGCGGTGATTACCCGTCTGCGCGGCTTCATGGACGCCGAAGCGCTTAAAGCCATTGCCGACGGCGTGCATTTGAATCTGGATACCGTGGTCGATGCTGAAATAGCTGCCGCCGCGCTGCAAAAGTTTTTGCCCACAGCCGAAGTGGCGGGCGAATTCGATGTGCGCACCGACAAGCCGATTTTGCGCATCAGCCGTCGGCACCACGGCAACGTCAAAAGTAGCGTGTTGACCCAAGACTTTGTACACGGCACCGACTACGCCATGCTGGCCAATGCCGCGGCTACGTTCAAAGACCTGATTGGCGAGGGCGGCAAAGTGATGCGCGGCGAGGGTGAGCGCCAAAAAGAAGAAAAAATCGGTGACTTCCGTCAGGCCATGAAGTGGCTGGTGGGCCAGGCCGAAAACGCGACCAGTCGCCAGCGCTACAAAGGACTGGGCGAGATGAACCCCGCTCAGCTGTGGGAAACCACCATGGACCCGACCGTGCGCCGCTTGCTGCGGGTGCAGATCGACGATGCGATCGAGGCCGACCGCGTGTTCACGATGTTGATGGGCGACGAGGTAGAACCGCGCCGTATCTTCATTGAAACCAATGCGCTGCGTGCGGCCAACATTGACACTTGAGTGTGGACTGTCAAGCTTTGTCCCCTACTTTGTCACCCATTTTGTCGCTCATCAACGCTATATATTTAATAGCTGCTCGCGCCCGTATTTATTGAGTAAAAGCTCTGATTTATGCTGATTTTCGGCACAAATCAGCATAAATCAGCTTAAGTAGCCCCTCTACCGCACGCCATGTCATTGTTGCCTCCACTGTCTGTTTTGCCCCAATACCTGTTTCCCAAGCAGGCGCTAACCGCGTTTGCTGGGTGGGTAGCAGGCAAGGAGCGCGGCTGGGTGACCACGGAGATTATTCGCCGCTTTGTAGCCAAGTACCAGGTCAACATGGCCGAGGCGTTGAACCCAAACATCAGCAGCTACGCGAGTTTTAATGATTTTTTTACGCGTGCGTTGCAACCCGGCGCGCGGCCATTGGCCGGCGCTGATTGGGTTTGCCCAGTCGACGGCGCGGTCAGTCAGTTTGGCGGCATGGAAGGCCAGCAGATTTTTCAGGCCAAAGGCCACCGTTACTCAGCCACGGCTTTGGTGGGTGGTGACGCCACACTGGCAGCGCGTTTTGAAGGTGGCAGTTTTGCTTGCTTGTACCTGAGCCCCAAGGACTACCACCGCATTCACATGCCGTGCAAGGGCCGCTTGATGCAGATGATTTATGTGCCGGGCGATTTGTTTTCAGTCAACCCCACCACGGCGCAAGGCGTGCCGGGCCTGTTTGCCCGCAATGAGCGCGTGGTGTGCGTGTTCGAGTCCGCGCATGGCCCATTTGTGATGGTGCTAGTCGGCGCCACTATCGTTGGCAGCATGGCCACTGTGTGGCACGGGCTGGTGAACCCGCCGCGCTTGCCCAGCATTAAAACCTGGCAATACAACGACAAAATGGTTGAATTGCAGCGGGGTGATGAAATGGGCCGGTTTTTGTTAGGCTCGACGGTGGTGATGCTTTTCCCTAAAGCGCCGCTGGCGTTCTCACCGTTGTGGGCGCCCGGCCAAGCTATCCAAATGGGCGAGGCCATGGCCAACTTCAAGGAGCTTTTATGAACGCACCTCTGCACAAAGAAATCCCCGCTCACCTGCTGGACGCGGCCGTTGCCCTCGGCCAGGTTAGCGCGCAATGGGACGGCGACATTGTTAAGCAAATCAGTGACTACATCGCCATTCCGGCCAAGTCACCCGGCTTTGACGCCGACTGGAAGGCGCATGGCTATATCGACACGGTGATGCGCAATGCGGCAGACTGGGTTGAGGCGCAAAAGGTTGAAGGCTTGACGCTGGAAGTCATCCGTTTGGACGGCCGCACGCCAGTGCTGTTTTTTGAAATTTCCGCCACCCGCGCCGACTCGACACAAACCGTGCTGATGTACGGCCACCTCGACAAGCAACCCGAATTTACTGGCTGGCGCAGCGACTTGGGGCCATGGACGCCTAAGTACCAGGACGGCAAACTCTACGGGCGTGGCGGCGCGGACGACGGCTATGCGGTGTACGCCAGCATTGCTGCTGTGCAAGCATTAAAAGCGCAGAACGTGCCGCACCCGCGCATCGTCGGGTTGATAGAAACCTGCGAAGAAAGTGGCTCATACGACTTGTTGCCGTATGTGGATGCGCTGCGTGAACGCCTGGGCGAAGTGGCGTTGGTGGTGTGCCTGGACTCTGGCGCGGGCAATTACGACCAGTTATGGTTAACCACCAGCTTGCGCGGCATGGGCGGCGGCGTGCTGAAGGTCGAGGTGCTGGACGAAGGCGTGCACTCGGGCGACGCCAGCGGTGTGGTGCCGTCGAGCTTTCGCATCATGCGGCATGTGCTTGATCGGTTAGAAGACAGCGCCACTGGCCGTTTGCTGCCGCAGAGTTTTCATTGCGCTATTCCCGCTGACCGATTGGCGCAGGCCAAAGCCACCGCCGCCACGCTGGGCGACGAGCTGTACAAGCGCTTTCCGTGGGCGCACTACGACTGCGAAGGTTCAAGCGCTTTTACGCTGCCCATGACGACCGACCCGCTCGAGGCGTTGCTGAACCGCACTTGGCGGCCTACGCTGAGCGTGACCGGAGCCGAAGGTTTTCCGGCGCTTAAAGACGCGGGCAATGTACTGCGGCCTTACACGGCGTTTAAATTGTCGATGCGTTTTCCGCCGCTGGTGGACGCGGCCGTAGCCGTGCAAGAGCTGAAAAAGCTGCTCGAAGACAACGCGCCGTACAACGCCAAAGTCACATTTGAAGGCGGCGGCGGGGCCACCGGCTGGAACGCACCGGCCAGCACCGACTGGTTTGACAACGCGCTCAATGTTGCGTCGCAAAACTTTTTTGGCGCGCCCTGCGGCACCATTGGCCAAGGCGGCACGATTCCGCTCATGAACATGTTGAGCAAGGGCTTTCCGACCGCGCAAATGATGGTGTGCGGCGTGCTCGGCCCCAAAAGCAATGCGCACGGGCCGAACGAGTTTTTGCACGTGCCGTACGCAAAAAAGCTCACCGCGGCGGTCGCGCAGGTCATCGCGCGCGTGCCAAGCTAGCTGAGGCAGACAAAGCCAAACCCTCCTGCATGGATATTCGCGTTCTTTCCCCGTTAACTGCCAGCGATGGTGAAAACCTGGCGCTGTACCGCTGGGTTGATGAAGAGTCGTCTAAAGAAGCCGCCAAGCAGGCACAGGCCACCCGCGGCGTGGTGCTGCTGGTGCACGGTTTGGGCGAGCATGCCGGGCGCTACGACGCGGTGGCCAGCATTTTGCGGTCTTGGGGTTTTGAAGTGCGCGGCTATGACCAGCGCGGGCACGGCCAGTCTGGCGGCAAGCCGGGAACGCTGCCGGCCCTTGATTCGCTGTTAACTGACCTCGAAGATGTGATCGATGACGTGCGCAGCTACTACCCCAAAGAGCCGCTGATTTTGCTGGGTCACAGCCTGGGTGGGCTGGTCGCCAGTCGATTTGTGTCGCTCAAGCGCAGGCCGGTTGATGCACTGGTGTTGTCTTCTCCGGCGCTGGATGCCGGCTTGGGCGCAGTGCAACGGCTGCTGCTGGCCGTGCTGCCAGGTCTGCTGCCGAATTTAACGGTTGGCAACGGCCTGAACGCACAGTATTTGTCCCACGACGCGCAGGTGATTCGGGCCTACCAAGCTGACCGGCTGGTGCACAACCGCATGTCGCCGCGCCTGGGTAAATTTATCGCCACTGCTGGGCCGGCAGTGCTGGCAGCGGCTGCCACTTGGCGCGTACCCACGCTGCTGATGTACGCAGGCGATGACAAATTGGTCAACCCAAACGGGAGCCGCCGCTTTGCGAAGGCTGCAGCTACATCGCCGTCGGTTGTGCCCGGGTGCGTGACGGCCCAGTGTTTTGACGGGATGTACCACGAGCTTTTTAACGAGCTGCAGCCTGCGCCGGTGTTTATGGCGCTTAAGGCCTGGCTAGACCTTCAATTTAAGCAAAATAAGGCTGTAGCGCAATAAATACGGGCGCGAGCAGCTATTTAATAAATAGCAGTTCACAAGCCACTGTCCCGCTGCCTGCTTCACCCGCCATGCCTCCGCGTAAAACTCAACTCGATTCGCTGGCAGTTTGCTTGCTGCTGGGTTGCTGCGCGCTGTGGGGTTTGCAGCAGGTATTGATCAAAGCCACGATCACCGAGATACCGCCCATGTTTCAAGCGTCGCTGCGTTTGGGCGGCGCCACCGCGCTGCTGTGGCTGTGGTGCGCGCTGCGCGGCGTACCGCTTTTTAAACGCGATGGCTCGCTGGTCGCAGGTGTGGTGGCCGGGGCGCTGTTTGCGGGCGAGTTTGCCTGTATTTATGCGGGGCTGGTGCACACCACGTCATCGCGGCTGACCGTGTTTTTGTACACCTCGCCTTTTTGGGTGGCCATGCTGTTGCCGCTGTGGGTGAAGGCCGAAAAACTGCGCCGGGTGCAGTGGCTGGGCTTGCTGTGTGCGTTTGGCGGTGTGGCGTTTGCGCTGCGTGAAGGCTGGCTGGCCGGGCCGGGCGTGGGCGCTGGCTCAACAGCGCTTGGCGACGCGCTGGGTTTGCTGGCCGGCCTGTTGTGGGCGCTGACAACCGTGGTCATACGCGCCACCCGCTTGAGCACCCTTGCGCCAGAAAAGCTGCTGTTTTACCAATTGGGCGTCAGTGCATTGGCCTTGCCTGTGCTGTCGGTAGCCCTTGGCGAGGTGTGGGTGTGGCAGTTCAGTAGCTTCGCCTTGACGTCGCTTTTTTTGCAAACCGCGGTCGGCGCTTTTGCCAGCTACCTGGTGTGGATGTGGATGCTGACGCGCTACCCCGCCACGCAAATGAGTGTGTTTGTATTTTTAACGCCGGTGTTTGCCTTGCTGTTCGGCTCGCTCTGGCTTAAAGAGGCGGTTACGCCTGGTTTGCTGGCTGGGCTGGCGGCGGTGGCGGCGGGCATTGTGCTGGTGAATCGGCGCCGCAGCACGTAGGGTTTAGAGCTTAGGACTTAGGACTTAGGTCAGCCCGCTCGCAAGGCGTGCGCGGCGGCAAACGCCACGTACCAATCGAGGCATGCTGGGTTGGCCATGGCTTCTTTGTTCACCACTTTTTCTAGCGGTTGGCCGAGCAGCAGTTTTTTAATCGGCAGCTCCTGTTTTTTGCCCGACAGTGTTCGGGGCACTTCAGGCACCTCAAAAATGTCGTTGGGTAAAAAGCGCGGTGACAAGGCGGTGGCAATGGCGCTCATCAGGCGGGTTTTCATGGCCGCGTCTAGCGTTACGCCAGGGCGCAGCACGACAAACAGCGGCATGTAGCTGGCGCGCCCCAGGTATTCCAGATCGACCACCAGGGCGTCCAGCACCTCGGGCAGCGCTTCTACCGCGCTGTACAGCTCGCTGGTGCCCATCCTCAAGCCGTGGCGGTTGATGGTGGCGTCGCTGCGGCCGTAGATGATGCAGCTGCCCGAAGGTGTGATTTTCAGCCAGTCGCCGTGGCGCCATACGCCGGGGTACATGTCAAAGTAACTGGACAAATAACGCGCGCCTGGGCGGGGCGACGCGCCGGGCCGCCCCAAGCTAAGCCCGCGCCCCGCCGGGGGGGCGTTGGTATCGCCGACGGGGGGCTCAATATCCCCCCAAAAATACAAAGGCATCGATGGAATGGGTTGCGTACACACCAGCTCACCCACTTCGCCGGTAACGGGCTGAGCAGACTCGTTCCAGGCCTGAACGGCACAACCAAGCAGGCGGCATTGCATTTCCCCGGGGACAAGCGGCAACTCGCGGTTACCGCCAATGAACGCACCCGCAAAATCAGTGCCGCCCGAAATATTACAAAACCACATACCGGGCGTACCCAGAGCGGCAAATTGATCAGTGGCCCACAGTTGGGCTTCAACTGACAGTGGCGAGCCGGTAGAGCCGAGCGCCCGTATCCGCGACAAGTCCCCGCATACAGACAAATCAACCCCGGCCTTCATGCAGTTGGCAAAAAACGCCGCGCCCGCGCCAAAAAAAGTCACGCGCGTTTGTGCGGCAAATCGCCACAACGTGGTCCAGTCGGGCTGCGTTCGGCTACCAACGGGGCCTTCCGATTTCGTTCCACCGGGATTGCCATCAAAAATCACGCAGGTGGTGCCATTGAGCAAGCCGCTGATTTGCGCGTTCCACATCACCCAGCCGGTTGAGCTGTACCAGTGATAACGCTCGCCCAGCGAATTGGCGGCGTAGCTGCAGCCCACGTCGTTGTGCAGCACCTTGTTGGCCAGCGCCACCACCACAATGCCGCCGTGGCCATGCACGATGGGCTTGGGCAAGCCGGTAGTGCCGCTGGAGTACACGATCCACAATGGGTGGTCAAATGGCAGCCACAGCGGTGAAAAAGCGGCTATTTTTTCAGCATTTTCAATATCTGACAGCGCTTTAGACCAAGTAATACGGGCGCGACCAGCTTCTGAATTAATAGCAACAGGCGCATCAAGAACAATCACGTGACGAACTGAGGGCAAGCCGGCGCACAACGCGTCGACGACGGCGCTGCGGTCAAACTGCTTGCCGCCGTAAGTAACGCCGTTTGTGGCAATCAGCACGGTAGGCGCAATTTGCTGGAAGCGGTCCAGCACCGCGGCGGCCCCCATGTCTGGGGCGCAAATGCTCCACACGCCGCCAATGCTTGCGGTTGCCAAAAAGGCAATGGCTGCTTCTGGAATATTAGGCAAATACGCGGCCACGCGGTCGCCCGGTTGCACGCCTTGCGCTTGCAAGTGCAGCGCCAGTGCAGCCACGCGGTTTTTTAACTCGGGCCAGCTCAGCTCGTTGGCGGGCTGCCCGCTGGCAAGGCTGGCCTCGTCGTGGCTGATGATGGCCGGGTAGCCCGCTGCATGCGCCGCATCAACATGGCGAAACACCTGCGCGGCATAGTTGACTTGCGCGCCCGCAAACCACTGCGCGCCGGGCATGTGCGGCTGCGTTAACACCGCGCTGTGCGGCGTGGGCGACTGCAAGTCAAAGTAGTCCCAAATGCTTTGCCAAAACGTGCTGAGGTCAGTAACAGACCAATGGTGCAGGTCGGCGTAGTTATCAAAAGCAATGCCGCGCTGCTTTGCCAGCCAGTGTTGATACAGGCGAATTTGGGGCACATACGGTGCCGGGGACGCCCCGTGCGCGGCCAGTGGCGCAATTGCGCTCAAACTTGCAGGGTAAGTCAAGAATTGGCGTTCGCTGTGGCCTTGTGCAGAGCCGCCTGCGTTGCCGCAAGTTGTTGCTCCAGCGCAGTGCGCTGAGCAATTTCTTGGCTCAAGGCTTGATTAACCTCTGCAAGGTCTTGCGCGGTGTCATGAATTTTGACCTCCAGCGCGTCAGTTTTTTGCAGGGCCTGCGCTACTTCGCCGGTCTGAACGTCGTCAGGGAGCTCTTGCTTGAGCACGGTGTTGATCACCAGCAGCTCGTCGGCCGACTGCATAACGGTAGCGGTAGCAGCAACGTTTTGATCCAGCGCGCGTTGAAGCGGTGGCTCGGCGGCCGGTTGATGTACGGGCTGCTGACTGGCGCTGGCAACGGGGTGTGGGGTGGCAGTCATGGCGGTTACCTGTAATACCTATTAGGATGAATGGAATTAGCAGCCAATATAGTACCGCTACATCGAATAGAAAGCCCGCATGTCCATCTGGAAGCAACCTGTTACCGTGCAACTGTTGACAGCCAACAGCATCAATACCGCCACTGATCATTTGGGCATTGAATTTATCGAGGTGGGCGACGACTTTATATCGGCGCGGGTTCCCGTTGACCACCGCACCATTCAACCGTATGGGCTGCTGCACGGCGGTGTGTCGGTGGTGCTGGCTGAAACGCTGGGCTCTTGCGGCGCGGCGTATGCAGCGCCTGCGGGCCACCGGGTGGTAGGGCTGGACATTAACGCCAACCATTTAAAAAGCGCGACCAGCGGCTGGGTGACTGGCGTTGCCCGCCCGGTGCACATTGGGCGCACCACGCAGGTGTGGGCCATTGAGCTGCACAACGACAAAGGCGAGTTGACTTGTGTGTCGCGCATCACCATGGCGGTGTTGGCGCCGCGCTAGCGGGGCATGCTGTTTGGGCCGTTTTTGAGGTTAATTTAAGCTTGTAGCCCAACGAATACGGGCGCGAGCAGCTATTGAAATAGCAGCAATTATTCTTTGGCCGCGTTCGCCATGCGCTCGTTTATTCTTTAGCCGCGTTCGCCATGCGCTCGCTCTTCCAGTACACGTCGTCGCCGCCATCCATGCGGTTAAGCACACGCGACAACACAAACAGCAAATCGCTCAAGCGGTTCAAGTACTGGCGCGGCGCGTCTTTTAGTGCTTCAGCTGAGCCCAGCGCCACCACTGCACGCTCTGCACGGCGGGCGACGGTGCGGCACACGTGAGCGAGCGATGCTGCGCGCGAGCCGGCGGGCAAAATAAATTCAGCCAGGCGCGGCAGTGCAGCGTTGTGTTCTTCAAGCGCGGCGTCAAGCTCGGCTACCGCTTCGGGTTTGAGCAACTCGTAGCCCGGAATGCTGAGCTCACCGCCTAAATTAAAAAGCTGGTGTTGAACCTCCACCCATAGGGAGCGAACGCCGTCAGGCATGGCCTCGCACAGCAACACGCCGATGCATGAATTGAGCTCGTCGACATCGCCCATCGCGTGCACGCGCAGGCTGTCTTTGCTGACGCGGGTGTTGTCGCCCAGGCCGGTGGTGCCGTTGTCGCCAGTGCGGGTTGCTATTTGGGTAAGTCGGTTAGCCATGTGTGTTGCAAATAGGTAGGTGAAAGGGCATAACTGAGAGCCGTGCCGCCGTTACGTCAAGCTAAAAAATGTGTCGCAGCGCCGCATCATGTAGCTGGGGAAACGCATTGCAAAATGACTGGCGGCACAGTTATTTTTGCGTTGCAATGG
>JANMWH010000081.1:0-6551 GCA_031393945.1 Polaromonas sp.
TCAAGCTCGGCCAATTGCTCCGCGCCGCGTGCTACTTGCAGCGCAGTCACCACGTCGCCCAAGTCGCCCTCCATGATGGTGAGCAGCTTGTACAGCGTCAGGTTAATGCGGTGGTCCGTCAGGCGGCCCTGCGGAAAGTTATAGGTGCGAATGCGGTCGCTGCGGTCGCCACTGCCCACCAGGCCTTTGCGCATGGCTGCGTCTACCGCAGCGCGCTCGGAGCGGTCTTTTTCATGAATGCGCGCGGTGAGCACTTTCAGGGCCTGCGCCTTGTTGCCATGCTGGCTGCGCCCGTCCTGGCATTCAGCCACGATGCCGGTGGGCAGGTGGGTTATACGCACCGCTGAATCGGTTTTGTTAATGTGCTGGCCGCCCGCGCCGCTGGCCCGGTAGGTGTCAATGCGCAGGTCAGACGGGTTGATTTTGATGGCCTCTAATTCATCCGGCTCTGGCAACACCGCCACGGTGCAGGCGCTGGTGTGAATACGGCCTTGCGTCTCAGTCGTCGGCACACGCTGCACACGGTGCCCGCCAGATTCAAACCGCAGCTTGCCGTACACGCCTACACCTTGCGCATCAGGCGCGCCTTCGATGCGCAGCACCACTTCTTTGTAGCCGCCCAGCTCGCTGCTCGACTCGCTGATGATCTCGCATCGCCAGCCACTGCGTTCGGCATAGCGCGTGTACAACCTGAATAAGTCGGCGGCAAACAAGGCCGATTCATCGCCGCCAGTGCCCGCGCGAATTTCAACAAATGCCGGGCGCATGTCGTCCGGGTCTTTGGGAATCAGCATCAGCTGCAGCGCGTCGTCGATTTGCGTGATGTCGGCTTTGGCGGCGTCAATTTCTTCCTCGGCCATGGCCGTCATGTCAGCGTCGCCTTTGCTGGCGGCCAAAAGTTCTTGCGCGCCCGCTAAATCAGCCTCGCGGCTGGTGAGTTTGCGGTACTGGTCGGCCACCACACTGACCTCGGCATGCTCCCGGCTCAAGGCGCGAAATCGGTCCATGTTGCTGACCACGTCGCTCGCTGAAAGCAATGCATCGAGTTCGTGCAGGCGAAGCAATTGGCGCTCAAGGGTTTGTCTTAGAAAGGGTTTCATGGCTTATCGGTGAAGGGCGGGCGCGCCAGAGCTGGTCTGGCTTGAGTGAGTTTGGGAAGCTAAATAAATTTGGGCTCAAAGATTGCAGATCAAGTCCGCAACCGAAAACCCTGCACGGCGATAGCTAACGCTCAGCGTCATCCGGTTTCGATCGGCTTTGCCCACGCAAAAACAGCTTGGACACGGTTTGCGCAGTCGCCTCACGCTGGGTGCTGTCGCCCTTGTTCAGCTCGGCCAGCGTGCCGTGCAGCATTTTTTGGCTCATGCCGCGTGCCAGAGCTTCCAGCACGCTGTCAATTGACTCGCCCTTGGCCAGCAGCTTTTTAGCCCGGTTGATCTCCAGCGAGCGCCACTCGTCAGCTTGCGCGTTGATTTGCTGAATCAAAGGCACCGCGGCGCGCTGCGTGAGCCAAGCCATGAAGTTTTGCACGCCCGCGTCGATGATGACTTCAGCCTCAGCTACTGCAGCACGGCGGCTTTCGCGGCCGGTTTGCACCACCTGTGCCAAGTCGTCTACCGTGTACAAATAAATGTCTGGCAGAGCTTTGACTTCAACCTCAATATCGCGCGGCACGGCCAAATCGACCATGAATATCGGTCGGCGCTTGCGCAGCTTGACGGCGCGTTCAACCGCGCCTAGCCCGATGATAGGCAGCACGCTTCCTGTGCAGCTAATGACCGCATCAAACTCGTGCAGGCACCCCGGCAAGTCGGCTAGTGGCATGGTTTGCGCGCCAAACCGGCTGGCCAGTGCTTCGCCGCGCTCCATGGTGCGGTTGGCAATCACCATCAGCGCCGGGTTTTTGGCGGCAAAGTGCGTGGCCGCCAAATCGATCATTTCGCCCGCACCCACAAACAAAATCTTGATCTTGCCCAAGTCTTCGAACAGCTGCGCAGCCAGGCGCACGGCGGCTGCCGCCATGCTGATGCTGTGGGCGCCAATCTCGGTGGTGCTGCGTACCTCTTTGGCGACAGCAAAAGAGCGTTGAAACAACTGATGCAGCGTGGTGCCCATGGCGCCCGCACCTTCAGCGGCGCGCACGGCGTCTTTCATTTGTCCCAAAATTTGCGGCTCGCCCAGCACCATCGAGTCCAGGCCGCTGGCCACCCTGAAGACGTGGCGCGCGGCCTCGTCGCCCTGCAGCGTGTAGGTGTGTGAGCGCAGGGCGTTAGCCTCAACACCGCCGCTATTGGCCAGCCAGGCCAGCGTGTGTTCAAGTGCGGGCGATTCGCTGGCGCAATAAATTTCGGTGCGATTGCAGGTCGACAAAATTGTTGCCTCTGGGTGCTTGCTGTGCGCCTGCCGCAAACCCTTCAGCGTGGGGGCCATTTGCTCAATTGAAAACGCAAAACGGCCCCGCAAATCAAGCGGTGCAGTGTTATGGTTTAGCCCAAGAGCCCAGACAGACATCTCAACATTATAAAATTGAACGCACCCCAGCGGGCGCTTTTAATAATCCACCCTTAAAACACCAATGACCGCCTATTTGCTGACCAACCACCTGCTGAATTTCGCCGCCCCCGCCGCGATAGTAGCGCTGCTGCTGGTGCTGTTGGCGCGTGTTTTTAGCTCTTTTTTGGTACAAAAAAGGGCTGAAACCCAATCAATATGGGCGCAAGCAGCTATTATTTTTATAGTGAATTTGGTGACGTTGGCCACTAGCCTGGTGTTTTTCGGCAACGACGGCAAGATGGCGTCTTATGCGGCAATGGTGGTGGCAGCTGGTTTCGCCTATTGGGTGCTCATTCGCGGCTGGGCGGCGCGGTAACGGTGCTGGCGGGCACTCGACCCGATTAATTTGGCTGGGTGGGCTTAAACACATCAACCTGGTCGGTGATGATGCCGTCACAGCCCAACGTCAGCAGGCGCTGCACGTCAGCGTCGTCATTCACCGTGTAGCTCAGCAACTTAAAGCCCGCGCTTTTGGCTTGCGTGACGCTAGATGTGTCCCACAACCGGTGATGGCAAATAACTGCTTGGCAGCCCAACATAAGAGCGGTTTCTAGCCAGCCAGGCCACAACTCGTGCAGCAGCAAGCCGCGTGGCAGGTTGGGGGCAGCGTCTACTGCGGCTTGCAGCGCATCGGGTTTGAACGAAGTGAGCAGCGGCTTACGCGACTCGTTTTGCCATATGCGGGCAGCGTGTTGGGCTACCACTTGGCCCGTGAGTTGGTCAGTCCCTAGGGTGGGTTTGATTTCAATGTTCAAGTCAAAACTGTTGCTGATGCAATACGCGGCGACGGTGTCCAGGCTGGGGATGGGCTCTCCTGCGTAGCTTGTTGAATGCCAGCTGCCTGCGTCTAGTTGCTGCAAGTCTTGCCACGTCATTGACCCTGCGATTCCAATGCCGTTGGTGGTGCGCTCCAGGGTGTCGTCATGCAGCAAAAAAGGCACGCCGTCGCTGCTCAGTTTCACGTCGCATTCAAACATGCGGTAGCCGCAGCTTGCGCCTAGCTTGAAGGCGGCCAGCGTATTTTCAGGTGCCAGCTTGCCGGCGCCGCGGTGGGCTACCCAGCGCGGGTATGACCATTCATTGGCAACTTCAGTAGTCATGGTGCGGTTTTGGGCGCTTGCCGCAATGTGGGGTCTAGCGCCACGCGCAGTTTGCCGTCAACTACGCGCACGTCGGCAATGCCCATCTTGGCAATTTTGTCGGCTTGCGCATTTTTAAAACTGTAAATTGGCGTGCGCTCCAAGCTTTGCTTGGCCAACACCGAGCCGTACTGCGTGATGGCGTCAGTGATTTTTGGCGGAACGTCTTTAAACAGCAAATTTTCTATCCGCGAATCGTTCAGAAAAATCTCGCCCGTGGTGGCTTGGTAGCGCGGCTTGGCCGACACCACCGCCGTGCCCGTGGTGGGTTGGCCCAGCAAGCTCACGGCCGTGTCAAAACTCAGCGTGATGCGATCAGAAGCGTCGGCAAGTGTGATTTTTGGGTTTTGCAGTTTGATGCAAGTAATTGGCGTAGGGCAGTTTTCAGCCGGAAACTTCGGCGCAATCGCGTCTTCAATTTGCTTGGCTGAAAAATCCAGCGTCAGCTTGCCATCGGCATAGCCGCACGCTGAAAGCAGTGCAACGATTGAAAGCGCGACAAAGACTTGGTGGGCTTTGCAGATTTGGCGAAAGTTCATTTGTAAATTATGGACTACGCCTGAACCACACCTGCACTACGAGTTAACTCGAACGCCCGTGTCCGCATCAAAGTGATGCACCCGGTCAGCACGTGGCGTCAAGCCGATGGTCTGGCCCAAGGCAGGCGCGGCTACGGCTTCGTCGGTTCTCACCACCAGTTGTTCATCACCTAAGCGGCAGTACAGCAAGCGTTCAGCGCCCAGCATTTCGATGGATTCAATCGTGGCCTGCCAGCCATCTGTTCCGCTGGTTTTGCCAACGTCCAGGTGCTCCGGTCGAATGCCCAAGATATGCCCCGCCTTTGCCCCTGTAGCGTTTTTAAGCAGGTTCATGGGCGGCGAGCCAATAAAGCTGGCCACAAACGTGGTGGCAGGGCGGTGGTACACCTCGTCAGGCGTGCCAAATTGCTCCATACGGCCAGCGTTCATCACCATCATGCGCTGGGCCAGCGTCATGGCCTCGACCTGGTCGTGCGTGACGAAAAGCGACGTAATGCCCAGTTCACGATGCAGTTTTTGAATCTCCAGCCGGGTTTGCACGCGCAGTTTGGCGTCGAGGTTGCTAAGTGGTTCGTCAAACAAAAATACTTGCGGTTGCCGCACGATGGCGCGGCCCATTGCCACTCGCTGGCGTTGCCCGCCCGACAGCTCGCGCGGTTTGCGGTCGAGGAATTTGCCCAGCTCCAATATGGCAGCCGCTTTATCAACGCGTTGTTTAATTTCAGCTGCGGGGACTTTTTTAATTTTCAGGCCGTAGGCCATGTTGTCAAACACGCTCATGTGCGGGTACAGCGCATAGTTTTGAAACACCATGGCAATGTCACGTTCGGCGGGCTCTAGCTTGTTGACCACGCGCGGCCCAATGCTGATCTCACCGCCGCTGATTTCCTCTAGCCCCGCCACCATGCGCAGCAGCGTCGATTTGCCGCAGCCTGACGGCCCGACGATGACGATGAATTCATGGTCAGCAACAGCGGCCGTCACGCCGTGAATGACTTGCAGTGCTTTGGCGCCGTTGCCGTAGCTTTTGGTGACGTTGTTTAGGGTAATACTAGCCATTTGCAACTTAAGTAAGGGTTTTTTTCAAGCGGACATCGCGCGCAATATTCAATTGGCTTTGCCGGGCCGCAGGGTCGCCCCCTTGAGGGGGAGGCGCCAAAGGCGCTTCGGAGGTGTTCCTATTTTTCGGTATCGACGAGGCCTTTAACAAACCATTTTTGCATCAGTATCACCACCAGCGCAGGCGGCAGCATGGCCAAAATGGCGGTGGCCATGACCACGTTCCATTCGGTGTACGCCTCGCCCGCAATCAGGCGCTTGATGCCGAGCACCACGGGGTACATGTTTTCGTTGGTGGTGACCAGTAGCGGCCACAGGTATTGGTTCCAGCCGTAGATGAACTGAATAACAAATAGCGCGGCAATCGAGGTTTTAGACAGCGGCAGCAGCACGTCCCAAAAAAAGCGCATCGGGCTGGCGCCGTCCATGCGGGCGGCCTCGACCAGCTCATCGGGCACGGTTAAAAAGAACTGCCTGAACAAGAATGTGGCGGTGGCTGATGCAATCAAAGGAATCGTCAAGCCCGCATAACTGTTGAGCATGCCGAGATCAGACACTACCGCGTAAGTTGGCCCTATGCGCACTTCAACCGGCAGCATCAGCGTGACAAAGATCATCCAGAACACCAAACCTTTTGCCGGAAAGCGAAAGTAAACAATCGCAAACGCTGACAGCAGCGAAATCGCGATTTTGCCGACGGCAATCACCACTGCGGTTACCAGGCTGACCCACATCATCGGCAGCGCAGGCGGGAAGGTGCCGCCGCGTGAGTTTTCGCCACCAAACAAGGCGATGCGGTAGGTTTCTAACGCATGGCCGCCCGGAAGCAGCGACAGCGGATTGGACTGCGCGATTTGGTCGGGTGATTGAGTCGACGCAACGATGGCCAGGTACAGCGGAAACGCAACGATAGCTACGCCGAGCAACAAAATGGCATGCGAAAAAAAGTTGGCGATGGGTCGGCGTTCAATCATCTGGCGACCGCTAGTAGTTCACACGTTTTTCAATAAACCGGAATTGCAGCACCGTCAGCGCAATCACAATCACCATAAGCACCACAGACTGCGCTGCCGACCCGCCAATGTCCATCGCCTTGAAGCCATCGAAGTAAACCTTGTAAACGAGGATGGCGGTGTCCTTGCCTGGCCCGCCTTGCGTGGCGGCATCCACGATGCCAAAGGTGTCGAAAAACGCATAAATCACGTTGATGACCAACAAGAAAAACGTGGTCGGCGTCAGCAGCGGGAAAACAATCGTCCAA
>JANMWH010000121.1:0-2987 GCA_031393945.1 Polaromonas sp.
TTCGTGCCGATTTTGGTGGTGTGGTTCGGCATTGGCATTGGCCCGGCGATTCTCACCGCATTTTTGATCTCGTTTTTTCCCATCATGGTCAACATTGCCACCGGCCTGGCCACGCTGGAGCCCGAGCTGGAAGACGTGTTGCGCGTGCTCGGCGCCAAGCGCTGGGACGTGCTGGTCAAGGTCGGCCTGCCGCGCTCCATGCCGTATTTTTACGGCTCACTCAAAGTGGCGATCACGCTGGCTTTTGTCGGCACCACCGTGAGCGAAATGACCGCCGCCAACGAAGGCATCGGCTACCTCTTGATCTCGGCCGGGTCATCGATGCAAATGGGCTTGGCCTTCAGCGGCCTGGTGGTGGTGGGTGCGATGGCGATGTTGATGTATGAGCTGTTCAGCTACATTGAAAAGCACACTACACAGTGGGCACATCGCAGTACCAACAACGATTAAATTCAACAACCGATTCACGCGATTGGCCGATCGCGCCCGTCGAAGGTTGAACCGCTTTCGCCGCGGCCTGTTGTGCAGGCGTCAACTCCATTGGTGTGAATCTGCATTTTTTAGCCGGTAAACAGAATTAAATTGATCTTAAAACCCAATAAGCACGGGCGCGCGCAGCTCATATTTAAGTAGCATTTAGCAGCACGCCACACCGCGGCTACACTTTTCACATGGCTTGGCATGCATCTTTGCAACTTGACTACTCTGCCCGCCCATCACCGGGCGGCAGCAAAACCGTTGCCCACTTTCATCACAGCGGTCCGCTGCGTATTTTGCAAAGTCTGTACCCCGAAGGAGAGCAAATTTGCCACAACGTACTGGTGCACCCGCCCGGTGGATTGGTAGGCGGCGACACACTGGACTTGACGATCAGTGTTGCAAGTGGTGCACACGGCTTGCTGACCACGCCCGGAGCCACCCGGTTTTATCGCTCTGATGGCGAGCTGGCCACCCAGCGCACTGCGATAACTGTTACGGACAACGCGCGCATGGAATGGTTGCCACTGGAGTCAATTGCCTACAGCGGCTGCCTGGCTGAGAACCGCGTAACGATGGCTCTGGCCCCCGGTGCCGAGCTATTGGGCTGGGACGTGACTGCCCTTGGCTTGCCTGCCGCCAAGCAGCCGTTTGCAGCAGGCAGCTTTAGCCAGCACCTCGAAATGCCGGGCGTGTGGCTGGAACGCGCTCGCATCAAGGCTGCGGACGATTTGCTGTTGAACAGCCCACTGGGCCTGGCCGGGCAGCGCTGCATGGGCACGCTGTTTTTTATCACTGGCCTTGAGCTTGAGCGGGCCCGCCGCCAGCGTGCCCTTGATGCGGCGCGCGCTGTGATGGCCGAGCACGCACTTTGCCAAAGCGCTGGCGCCACCAGCCCCGACCGGCGAGTAGTGGTGGTGCGCGTACTGGCCCCGGTGGTGGAACCCGTTATGCACTTGCTCAAACAAGTGCGGGCGGCGTGGCGTGCGCAGTTGTGGGACTTAACGGGGGACGCTCCCCGCGTGTGGACCACCTAGCGCTGCACCAGCGCAGATATGATGAATAAGCTTGCCGGCTACACCGCCAAGCTACCTACTTCCCCGAGACAACACCACAAGGCCGCCATGTCCGTTACCCAGCAATACGCCAGCAAACGCATGGTGGCCGCAGATGCCGTCAAGCTCGTTAACAACGGTGACTGCATCGTTGTGCCCAGCGGCGTCGGAGAGCCGCCCGCGCTGCTGACAGCGCTGTCTGAGCAGCGGTTGGACTTCAAGGACGTGAAGGTCAGCCAAATTTTAGGCATGCGCAAATACGCCTACATAGACGCGAACACGGTAGCCAATGTCCGCAACGTGACTTACTTTTTTGGCTCAGCCACCCGTGCTGGCGGAAAAGAAGGCTGGATTGATTTTGTGCCAAGTTATTTTTCTGAAATGCCGCAATTGATTGAGCGCGGGCTGATCCCGGCCGACGTGGTGTTTTCGATGGCATCGCCCATGGACGCGCACGGCTACTTCTCACTCAGCCTGGGCACTGACTACACGTTGGCCGCTATCGCCAAAGCACGCGCGGTGGTGCTGGAGGTCAACCCGAATGTGCCGTTTGCGTATGGCAACTGTCATGTGCATATCTCGCAAGTCACGGCGCTGGTTGAAAGCACCGAGCCGGTCATGGAAGTGGGCCTGCCCAAGATTGGCCCCGTGCAGGTAGCCATTGGCAAATACGTTGCCGACATGATTGACGACGGCTCGACTTTGCAAATTGGCTACGGCGGCATACCTGACGCGGTAGTGATGCAACTTACAGGCAAGCACGACTTGGGCATTCACACTGAAATGATTGGCGACGGCATCATGACGCTGATTGAAAGCGGCGCCGTAACCAACCGGCGTAAAAACTATTTGCCCGGCAAATGCATTGCCACATTTGCGCTGGGCTCAGCCAAGCTGTACCGCTACCTTGACCGCAACCCAGGCGTTGAGATTCACCCAGTCGACTTCACCAACGACCCGTACCTGGCCAGCCGCAACGACAACCTCCACGCCATCAACGCCACGCTGCAGATTGATTTGATGGGCCAGTGCGGCTCAGAAAGTTTGGGGCAAACGCCGTATTCAGGCACGGGCGGGCAAGCCGATTTTGTACGCGCAGCCAATCGGTCGCGCGGCGGAAAAGCATTTATTGTGTTGCCGTCTACCGCCAAAGACGACAGCATTTCACGCATCGTGCCAGTGCTTAGCCCCGGCACGCACGTCACCACCAGCAAAAACGACATCAACTACGTCGTGACTGAGTTTGGTGTGGCGCAACTGCGCGGCAAATCAGCCGGCCAGCGCGCCAGAGCGTTGATTGCCATTGCGCACCCGAACTTCAAGGCAGAGCTGACCGCAGCGGCCAACAAGCTTGGGTTTTAGGGCCTTAAAACTTGGTACTTTTCGCTCTAAGCCCAATATATTCGGGCGCTAGCAGCTCTTTTATTAATAGCAGTTTGGCACCTTAGCCTAACT
>JANMWH010000137.1:0-5232 GCA_031393945.1 Polaromonas sp.
CTGCTGAGCCAGCTGCTGCAGTCGATGCCCCGGCTCAGCCAGCGCATCCAGCACGCTGAAATGATGCAGGCCCGGTAGCGCTTCACACACGGGCACGGTTTTTTTGCCCCAAGCTTGTTGAATCATCTGGTTGTGGCGCAAGAACTCGGCGCTTTCAATGCCGCCTGCCACGCTGTACAGCGTGCGGTTGCGCCGTGCAGGAAGTAAGGCTGGGCTGGCTTTGCGTACCTGTGCCGGCGTCAGCTTGAGGGAGTCCTTCACATTGGGTGCGTGACGCAGTGGCTCCAAGTCATACAAGCCTGAAATGGACAGCGCGTTCTTCACCAAGTCAGCCGGTAAGTCTGCTGCGAATGCCTTCCACACACAAGCCAGCATCATGGCGGCCAAATGCCCGCCTGCAGAGTGGCCCACCACCGTGATGCGCTTGGGGTTGCCGCCATGCTGCGCAATGTTGCGGTAGACCCAGGCCAAGGCCCGCACCATTTGCATCGTAATTTCAGGGATCGTCACCGCTGGGCACAAGTCGTAGTTGGGCACGACCACGCATGCGCCCTGCTTTGTGAAGGCGGGGGCTACAAACGAGTGGTCTGACTTGTCGAGCGAGCGCCAATATCCCCCGTGGATAAACACCACTACAGGCGCGTCTTTTGCAGCGCCTGCAAACACATCAAGCTTTTCACCGCCTGCTTTTCCGTAAGCCGCATCTAGCGTGCACGGCTGGCTGCTTCTAACTGCTTTTGAGTTTTGCATCCAGCGCTCAAAATACGCGGCGTAGTCAGGCACCAGCGTGCGGTTGTTGTACATGCTGTCCAGCCATGAGGGGTCTTTAAGGTTCATGTTGTTGTCCTGAAAATGATTGAATCAACACTATCTTTGCACATAGCAGCGGGAGGATGGAGATTTCGGGTAAACCCGTAAGGCGAAATCTTTGACGTATCGTATTCTGTATACAGAGTTTAACTATGACCACAAACCTTATCAAAATCGAATCCGCCCCCGACCTGGTTGAGCAGGTGTATGCCAGCCTGCTCGACGCGATCAGCGACGGCACGCTACCGCCCGGCGCGCGCATCATGCAGGAAGACATTGCCGAGCAGTTGGCCGTGTCGCGCCAGCCGGTGTTGCAGGCACTGCGCTTGCTGCGCAAAGATGGTTTTGTGCTCGATGCCCCCGGCCGTGGTGTGCTGGTGGCCCCGCTTGACGTGACCACGCTGGTGCAGATTTACCAGGTGCGCAGCACACTGGACGCGCTGGCCGCCAGACTGGCTGCGCAAGCCCGATGCGCCATTGATGCGCAGCTCATTACCCAAGGTAGAAAGGCCGCTCGCGGCAAAGACGTCAAAGCCATGATGACCGCTGACGCGGCCTTTCACACCGCCATCTATGCGGCATCAGGCAACCCGTTGATCGCACAAACCGCACAAACGCACTGGCATCACATTCGCCGCGCCATGGGGGCGGTGCTGCAGCTGTCCACCATGCGTGAATCGATTTGGGACGAGCACGAAGCGATTGCCAACGCCATTGCGTATGGCGATGAAGCCAAAGCTGAAGCCCTGATTCGCCAGCACGGTGAAGACGCGGGGCGCAATCTGGCCGCGCTGCTGACCCAAGCCCTGTTTAAAAATTCTTAGCCACACGCTACCTCGACCTGTTAGTCCAACCCTTTAGGAAACACAACATGAAATTAACCCCAGACAAACTCGCCCAATTCGACCGTGACGGTTATTTGTTTTTGCCAGGCCACTTCACGCCTGAAGAAACACAAAACCTGCTGAACGCCGTGCCCGAGATTTATTCGCGGCGCGAAGACTACAACGTGCGTGAAAAAGGCAAAGACGCAGTCCGCACCAACTTTGCTGCCCACATGTACAGCGAGCCGTTCGCCAAGCTGGCCCGGCACCCGCGCATGATCGAACCGGTTGAAAGCCTGCTGGGTGAAAAGCTCTACATGCACCAGTTCAAAATCAACGGCAAGATGGCTTTTGAAGGGGATGTGTGGCAGTGGCACCAGGACTACGGTACCTGGCTGAACGACGACCACATGCCGACTGAACGCGCCATGAACATTGCGATTTTCTTGGACGATGTCACCGAGCACAACGGCCCACTGATGTTCATCCCTGGCAGCCACAAAAAAGGCGTGGTCGAGGCCAAGCACGACCTGACCACCACCAGCTACCCGTTATGGACGGTTGACAACAACCTGATTCGCCAATTGGTGCAGCGCGCGGGTGGCAAGGGTACTTACGACGCTGACGGCCGCAGCGTCGGGGCCGGCATCGTCAGCCCCAAAGGTCCGGCGGGGTCGATGATTCTGTTTCACTCCTGCCTGGTGCATGCGTCGGGCAGCAACCTGTCACCGTTTGACAGGGTCAGCGTGTATTTAAGCCTGTGCGCGGTCAGCAACCACATTCGCCGCCACAAACGCCCTGAATACATTGCGCACCGCGACTTTACGCCGATTGAGTGCTTGCCAGACGATTGCCTGCTGAAAGACTACCCTACTGATTTGCCCTGGAAAGATGGCGTGCCTGCTAGTGCGCTGCAAACGTCCGTCGATGAATTCAAATGGGCGGCCTGATTTTTATATGAACCTCTACACAAAACTCCAGCAACGCGCTGCTGATAAAAAGCCCATCCGCATCGGGCTGATCGGCGCTGGTAAATTCGGCAGCATGTACTTGGCGCAGATCCCCAAAACGCCAGGTGTGCATTTGGTAGCGATTGCTGACCTGTCGCCTGACGCAGCACGCGCTAACCTCGCACGCGTGGGATGGAATCCGCTTTTAACCCAAGCAAAATCGGCGCAAGCAGCTATTAAAACGGGAGCGACATGGATCACTGATGACTGGCGTGCCGTCGTCACGCACCCGCAAATTGACATCATTACGGAATGCACGGGCAACCCGGTGGCGGCGGTTGAACATTGCCTGGCGGCTTTTGCGCACGGCAAGCATGTGGTGAATGTGACGGTAGAAGCTGATGCGTTTTGCGGCCCATTACTGGCGCGCAAAGCGGCGAATGCTGGCGTGGTTTATTCATTGGCGTTTGGTGACCAGCCTGCGCTGATTTGCGATTTGGTGGACTGGGCACGCACCTGCGGCTTTCCAGTTGTGGCGGCGGGCCGTGGCCACAAATGGTTGCCACATTTTTCCGAAAGCACACCCGACACGGTGTGGGGCAACTACGGTTTAACTCCTGAACAAGCCGCACGCGGCGGGCTGAACCCCAAGATGTTCAACAGTTTTCTGGATGGCTCCAAACCGTCGATTGAATGCACAGCGGTGGCCAACGCCACCGGCTTGACCGTACCCAGCAACGGGCTGCTGTACCCACCGGCCAGCGTCGAAGACATTCCGTTTGTCACCCGGCCAATCAGCGAAGGCGGCGTGCTGGAACGCAAGGGCATGGTCGAGGTGATTTCATCGCTTGAAGCTGATGGCCGAAAAATCCCGTACGACATCCGCATGGGTGTGTGGGTGACTGTTGAGGCGGAAACCGACTACATCAAAAACTGCTTTGAAGAGTACAACGCCCACACCGACCCGAGCGGGCGCTACTTCACGCTGTACAAGCGCTGGCATTTGATTGGGCTGGAAGTCGGCGTGTCGGTGGCGAGCGTAGCACTGCGAGGCGAGCCAACGGGCGTAGCAACTTGCTGGAATGCGGATGTGGTGGCCACGGCCAAGCGCGACCTGAAACCCGGCGACATGCTGGACGGCGAAGGCGGCTACACGGTATGGGGCAAGCTGTTGCCCGCTGACACATCGAAACGCATAGGTGGTTTGCCACTGGGCTTGGCGCACAACGTGAAGGTGACTCGTCCAGTGAAAAAAGGCCAAAGCCTGAGCTGGGCCGATGTAGCGATGGACACGTCAACAGATGCTTACAAAGTACGGCATGAGATGGAAGGCATGTTTGCCGCGCCCATGCAGAAAGCGGCTTAAAACAAGGAAAGTAACAATGGACGATTTGTTGATCAAAGGCGCTTTGCTATATCACGGCACCGGCCCAGAGCCTGCTATTAAAGACGTAGCTTTATGTGCTGGTGCCATATGGGCTACAGGTCTCAATCTAACTGAAAATTCACGTCAAATCATTGATGGCACGGGCTTGGCGCTGATGCCGGACATCATTGACAGCCACACCCATTTTGATGCGCAAATCACCTGGGATGCAACGCTAACCCCTCCCCGCATTGGGCGTAACAACCGCCGTGATTGGCAACTACGGCTTTACCGTTGCGCCGCGCAAACCCGCTGACTGCGACATGACCATGCGCAACCTGACGCAGGTTGAAGGCATGTCGCTCGAAGTATTAAAAAGCGGTATCGACTGGGGCTTTGAAACTTTTGCCGAGTACCTGGGCGATGCTGGGCGGCAAGGGCTGCGTGGTCAACACTTCCACTTACATCGGACACCCTTCGGTACGTACCTGGGTGATGGGTGCGGATGCATCGAGGCGTGAAGCAACGCCGTAAGAGATTGAACAGATGCAACCCACTGTGCGCGATGCGATCGCTGCCGTTGCCGTTGGTTTTTCCAGCAGCACCAGCCCCGCGCACAACGGCGATGGCGGCTTGCCTATGCCGTCGCGCCTGGCCAGTGATGCGGAAATGATGGCGCTGATTACCGCCATGGCACAAGGAGGTAAGCGCGGCAAGGGCGTGTACCTGGTGACCAAAGGCGGGCAGATGCCCGTGCCATTTTTGGAAAGCATGGCCAAACAATCCGGCCGGCCAGTAATGATTGCCGCGCTGCTGCACAACAGCACCAACCCCACCGGTGTCTTTAAAGATTTAGACCAGATAGCCAGCGCCAACGCACGCGGCCACCGCCTGATAGGCCAGGTGTCGTGCTGCCCATTGAGCATGGACTTCACGCTTGCATCGGCTTACCCTGTGGAGGGTTTGCTCAGCTGGAAGCCTGCACTCGGCCTGCAAGGCGATGCCTTGAAAGCCGTTTTAAACGACAAAGCCTTTCGCCAATTGATACGCGCAGAGATTGCAGCGCCGACAACCTTTTGCCTGTTTAACGGCGAGTGGGACAAGGTGCACGTGGTCGAATGTGCGCTATCAAGCAACGCAGCGCTGGAGCAGCGCACCGTGGCCGACATTGCAAAAGAGCAAGCGTGCGACCCGCTGGACGTGATGCTTGACCTGGCCTTGGCTGAAAACCTGCAAACAGTCTTCACGGCTCAGCTTTTGAACAGCGACGTTGACGCAGTGG
>JANMWH010000142.1:0-9980 GCA_031393945.1 Polaromonas sp.
CGTCAGCGAGTCAAAGTACACCTCTCGCCCCCACCAACCCTGCGGCTCAAAAGTGGCTGCGGTGCTGACCGCAAAAGTCACGCCTATGCCGATAGCAACAGGCAAGTCCATGCTGATACTGCGCCGCATCAAGTCGCGCCAGGCATTGGCAAAAAACGGCCTGCATGAAAAAATCACCACAGGCAAGCTGAGCACCCACGACGCCCAACGCAGCAGCTTTTCAATATCAGGCGATACATCGCCTGGCTGCGTGAAGTAGGTGGGCGCTGCATACATCATGACCTGCATCATGCAAAAGCCTGCCACCAACCAGCGCCACAAAGCCAGTCGTGACTGCTGTCGGTCTTTGTCGAAAGTAAAAACGTCTTCTACAGGCAACAGCTGGTAGCCCTGGGCTGACGCGGCATTCATCCAAACAGATGGCTTGGTCTGCGCCACCGACCAGGTGACGCTGGCGCTCGCACTGGCTGCGCTGACCTGCACTGCCAGCACACCCTTGACTTGTCGAAGAGCCGCCTCAAGCGTCAAAGCGCAGGCCGCGCAGTGCATGCCACGCACCGCCACAAAAGACTGCACTTCGTGATCGTTGACATTTTGGCTGAACGCGGCCCACGCGTCAGGCTGGTCGTACAGGGTCAATGACGTATCAGTTGCCGCTTCCCGCAAAGTGGCTTGCCCGAACTCAGGGGATGTTTTGACTGTAGCAACTTGCATTGCGCAAGCCTACCGCGAGCTATGAGAACAAGGCTTGATATGGATCAAGTCCGACGGCAATGTTTTCTTTTACTCTGGCACCTTAACTACCGGAGACCCACCATGTACCAAAAAATCCTCATTGCCACCGACGGCTCCACCTTGTCCAAAAAAGCCGTCACCAGCGGACTGGAGCTTGCTGCTCTGACCGGCGCAAGCATCGTCGCCCTCAAAGTCGTGCCGCGCTACCCGGTCAGCTATTTTGAAGGTGGCGTGGCCTTGTCCGTAAACAATGTCGCCGGGGTCGAAAAACAATGGGCTGACGCCGCCATGGCAGTTGTCGAAAAGGTCACGGACGCGGCGCAGGCCGAAGGCATCAAGGCAAAGGGCGTGACGGTATCGTCCGACTTCACCGCTGAAGCCATCATTAACGCAGCCAAAAAGCACAAGTGCGATTTAATCGTGATGGCGTCTCACGGCAGGCGCGGCATGAAGCGCCTGCTGATGGGCAGCGAGACAATGCATGTGCTGACGCATTCGCACATACCGGTGCTGGTGCTGAGATGAAAGCCGCCGTTGTAGAAGCTTTGGGTACACCTTTGGTACTGCGTGAATGGGATACGCCCACACCGGGGGCGGGCCAAATACTGGTGAAGACCGAAGCCTGCGGCGTGTGTCACACCGACTTGCATGCCGCGCGAGGCGACTGGCCCGTTAAACCCACACCACCTTTTATTCCAGGCCACGAAGGCATTGGGCTGGTCGCAGCCGTCGGCAAAGGCGTTACCAATGTCAAAGAAGTTGACAGGGTCGGTGTGCCGTGGCTGTATTCAGCCTGCGGGCATTGTGAATATTGCCTGTCAGCTTGGGAAACTGTGTGCGGCAGCGCACAGTTTGGTGGCTATACCGTCAACGGCGGGTTTGCAGACTACATCTTGGCCGACCCCAACTACGTCGCTCGCATTCCCCACGGCTTATCGGCAATCAATGCAGCACCCATCATCTGCGCCGGCGTCACCACTTACAAAGGCATCAAGGAAGCGGCTACCAAGCCGGGCGATTGGATGGTCATTTCGGGAGCTGGTGGGTTAGGCCACTTGGCGATTCAATATGCCAAGGCAATGGGCCTGCAGGTCTGCGCCGTCGACATTGACGACAGCAAACTGACCCACGCCACTTTGATGGGTGCTGATGCGACGGTGAACGCTAAATCGCCCGACGCGGTTGAACTGGTTAAAAAAGCAACGGATGGTGGTGCGCACGGCGTGCTGATAACCGCACCATCACTTGCGGCGTTCAAACAAGGTGTTGCCATGACCCGAAAGCGAGGTACGTGTGTTTTAACTGGCCTTCCGCCGGGTGACTTCCCATTCCCGCTGTTTGACGTCGTGGTGAACTGCATCACCGTGCGGGGATCTTTCGTGGGTACACGCCAAGACATGGCTGAAGCGCTGGCATTTGCAGCTGTTGGCAAAGTCAAAGCAGACATTGAACTGCAACCCCTATCCGCCATCAATCAGGTGCTTAACAGGCTTGAGCGCGGCGAGGTGGCGGCGCGTGTGGTGATAGATTTTGCAGGCCGCTGATTTTTATACGAAACCAAGCAAGGACGCTGAACATGAAAATCTTATTGGCGGCTGATGGCAGCGAGTACACCAAAAAAGCGTTGGCTTTTCTGGTCAACCACGACAGCATGCTCAACACCCATGACGAGTTGGTGGTGCTGAACGTGCAACTCCCTGTGCCGGGGCGTGTAGTAACCGTGATGGGATCCGCCGAGGTAGCGGCCTACCATCAAGAAGAGGCCGACAAGGTGCTTGCCCCCATCAGAAAATTTTTGGACAAGCATGCGCTTAACTACCGCGCAACATTTGTCGTGGGTCATCCAGTCGAGGAAATTCTTAAAGCCGCATCAAAAGAAAAGTCACACATGATCGTGATGGGGACACGCGGCCACGGGCTAATCGGTCGCGCACTGATGGGCAGCATCGCGCAGCGAGTAATAACTGACTGCGACATTCCGGTGCTGCTGGTGAAGTAACCCGGGTTACTTGTTGGGTTGTGCTCCTGGGGCTGGCCCGCACTTTAACTGACGAAGACTCACGGTTAAAAAATTGCTATATTTTCAGGAGCTGCTCGCGCCCGTATTTGTAGGGCCTCAGGCACTTTTATTGCCTAAAATGACGGAAAAATGCGCTTTTGGTGAGTCTTTTGCCTCCAAACAAGCATCGGCAGTCCGTCAGAGTTCAAAATAATCCTACATCTCCACCTATACCTGCGACTGCACCCAACGCACGATGTCTGCGCTGCTCATTGCGCCGCTCTGGCGTACCACTTCCTTGCCATCTTTAAACAGCACCATGGTGGGAATGCTGCGAATGTTGAATTGCGCCGCCGGTTGCGGATGCGCCTCGGTGTTGAGCTTGGCCAGCCGTACTTTCGGCTCCAGCTGGGCCGCGGCCTGTTCATAGGCCGGCGCCATCATGCGGCACGGCCCGCACCAGGGTGCCCAGAAGTCCACCACCACGGGAATCTGGTTGCGACTGATGTGCTTGTCGAACGATGCGGCGTCCAGCTCAACCGGGTGGCCATCAAAAAGCGAAAGCTTGCATTTTCCGCAGGTGGGCGAACTGGCCAGTTGATCAGACCCCACACGGTTGGTGGTGTGGCAATGCGGGCAAACGATGTGAAGTGGCGTGTTCATTGGTGACCTTCCTATATCGCGTCGGGCAGATGCGTGATTTCTCAAGTATCTCTTGCCAAAGGCGCCCTTTGCGAATGGTGCACAGCCATCTTCATATTGTTTGATCTAAATCATGCATCGCAACTCAACTGGCGTTTCCAATGAGTCCGTCAAGACATTTATAGATTGATTCGCCCTATGTACAACGCCCAAACGGACGCGTCAACAGCATCAGCGCTTACCTATGGCCGCAGCTAGTACTCAAGACGCGGCTCACAGCAAAGAAGCGGTTGATATTGCGAAGACTTTGGGGGTGGATCTGGAGAGCGGGCTATCGCCACAAGAAGCCGCATCACGCCTGGCCAAAAACGGCCCCAACGAGCTCCAGTCAGCACCGCCCACGCCCGCGTGGCGGCGCGTTTTGGCGCAGTTTCAAGACCCGCTGATTTACCTTTTGCTGGTGGCCATTGCCATCGCCGTGGCCGCATGGGGCGTCGACGGCTTTGTTGGCTGGCCCATAGACGCGCTGGTAATTGCAGCAGTGGTGTTGCTCAACGGAGCTTTGGGCTACCTGGAAGAAGCCAAAGCAAGGGACGCAGTGGCTGCACTTGCAAAGATGACCGTCGCCAAGTCTTCAGTCATGCGTGGCGGCCAGCGGCTACACATCAACAGTGCCGAGCTGGTGGTTGGCGACCTGCTGGTGCTGGCTGAAGGCGATGCGGTCGGTGCCGATGCACGGTTAACGCAGGCCGCATCGCTTCGCGTACTTGAAGCACCCCTGACCGGCGAAAGCGAAGCAGTTCTGAAAAACGCTGATCCACTTCCCGAGGCAGTGGCCCTTGGCGATAAATTGAACATGGTGTTCAAAGGCACAGCGGTAGCGCAAGGCACAGGATTGGCAGTAGTGACAGCAACCGGCATGGCGACCGAAATTGGCGCCATCGCAAAATTGCTCAAAGCCGTCAAAGATGAACCCACGCCGCTTGAAAAAGAAATAAGCCACATCGGGCGGCTGCTGGGTGTGGCGGTCATCATCATCACCGTGATTGTGGTCGGCACCATTTTGCTGATTTCAGATATTAAGTCCACAAGCGATGTGGTGGGCGTGCTGCTGTTTGGCGTGGCTCTGGCCGTGGCGGCTGTGCCTGAAGGGCTGCCCGCTATTTTGTCTGTGGTGCTGGCCCTTGGGGTGCGGCGGATGGCGGGCCGCAATGCGATTGTTAAAAAACTGTCGTCAGTTGAAGCACTCGGCTCTGCAACTGTCATTGCAACCGATAAAACAGGCACGCTCACACGGTCTGAAATGACCATTGAGCAGATCGTCACGGCGTCTGGCCAATCAACCGTAACGGGCATCGGCTACGCGCCAGATGGCCATGTGCAGCATGACGGTAAAAACTTGAGCGCAGGTGCGCTGCTGGACGAGCAAACCCTGCTACTCAGTTACGGCTGTCTGGCGGGTAATTCAACGCTCTCGCAGTCAGCAGACGGGAAATGGGCCGTTCACGGCGATCCAACAGAGGCTGCGTTTTTGGTGGCCGAACGCAAGCTGTCAAAAGATGCGGCCACAGTGCGCAGCCAACGCTATCAGCGCATCGGTGAGATACCGTTCACATCAGAACGCAAAATGATGTCAAGCCTAGAGACTGACCAAGCAAACGGTGCGCAAATCATCCTTGTCAGCAAAGGCGCACCCGATGTGCTGCTTGAAAAATGCACGCATGTGCAAGTTGGCGCATCTACAAAACCGCTCGACGCGGCCCAGCGTGCGCAAATTCTTAAAGCTGTCGATACCTTGTCTGATGCAGCACTGCGTACCCTGGCGGTTGCCTACCGCCCCTTAAGCCAGTCTGAAGGCAAAACGAGCGCTGCTGAACTGGAACACGACCTTGTCTACGTTGGCACGGTCGGCATGATGGACCCACCCCGAGAAGAAGCCGCCGTGGCCATTGCACAAGCGCAGGCCGCAGGCATCCGGGTGGTCATGATCACCGGCGACCACCCCCGCACCGCCGCACGCATTGCATCAGACCTTGGCATCACCAAGGCAGGTGAAAACGCGCTGACCGGGCTTGAGCTTGACAAGCTGAGCGACGCAGATTTTGCGCAGGCCGTACGAACCACTTCAGTATTTGCACGGGTATCGCCAGCCAACAAACTGGAAATCGTTGCCGCGCTGCAAGCTGATGGCCAGGTAGTGGCCATGACGGGCGACGGCGTTAACGATGCGCCGGCGCTTAAATCAGCAGATGTCGGGATCGCCATGGGCATCAGCGGTACTGAAGTCACCAAAGAAGCCGCCAAGGTGATTTTGGCAGACGACAACTTCGCCACCATCGTGGCTGCTGTACAAGAAGGCCGCACTATTTTCGACAACATACGCAAGTTTTTGCGCTATCTGTTGTCGTCGAACATGGGCGAAGTGCTAACCGTCTTTTTGGGCGTGGTCGGCGCCAGCGTGATTGGCCTGAACGGTGCGGCGCAAGGCGGCGTTGCTGCGGCTGTGGTGCTGCCGTTGTTAGCGACGCAAATCCTGTGGCTCAATTTGATCACTGATTCATGGCCTGCCCTGGCCATTGGCACCGACCCGGCAAACAGCGACGTGATGCTTCGCAAACCCAGACCCATCAATTCACGCGTGATTGACTTTCATATGTGGGCGGGTGTGTTTGAAGTTGGTTTGGTCATCTCCGTTGTAACGCTGCTAACTATGGACATGTACCTGCCGGGCGGCCTGATCGCCCAAATTGACGCGGCCACCGGCTCAGGCGACATTGCCACAGCACGGACTGCAGGCTTCACCGTGCTGGTCATGGCGCACCTGTTTCAATGCTTTAACGCCCGCTCAGAAACACGCAGTGCCTTTGCCAACCTGTTTACCAACCGCTGGATTTGGGCTGCGGTAGTGCTGTCGTTAGCGCTGCAAGTGGCGGTCATCAACATCGGCTTTCTGAACCTGGCTTTTGGCACAGTGCCGCTAACACTGCATCAATGGTTGATTTGCGCGGGCATGGCCAGCATCGTGCTGGGGTACAGCGAATCGCGCAAGCTTTTGCTGAGAGTCTGGAAGGGGAAAACCAACCGTGTTGCCAGCCAAGCCAAGGCTTAAATGACCGCGCAGGTTTCTCGCCATTCATTGATCAGCGTCAATACGCCAGCAGCACATCAACGCACACTTGCCAAGTCTATTTAATTGCGCTGCCCCGCATACCAAGTCGGGTCAGCGAAAACTTTGGAGCGATCATGAAAATCTTATTCGCCGCAGACGGCAGTGCCTTCACCAAAAGAGCCCTTAACTTTTTAGTGAGCGACAAATCGCTGCTGAGCCCCGGCGACGAGCTGGTGGTGCTGCATGTGCAAGACGCCATATCGGCGCAAATCGAGCACCAGCTAGGTTCTGCCGAAGTGACCGCCTACCAAACCAAGCAGGCCGATGCAGTTCTTAAACCCATCAAAAAGTTTCTGGACAAGCACGGCGTCAAATACCGCTGCCTGTGGCAGGTGGGTACTGCCGCCAGTCAGATCGTTGCAGCCAGCAAGCGCGAACGGGTAAAAATGATTGTGATGGGCACACATGGGCACGGGCTACTGAGCCGCATGTTCATGGGCAGCGTGGCTCAGCGGGTGCTGGCTGAAAGCGAAATTCCCACACTGTTGGTGAAGTAATTTTTAGCCTCTAGTACCGCTGACTTTATCAAGCCCCAAATGCCATTCAACACCGTTGAAAGCAGTGGTCTGCCTCACAGCTTTCCGTAGCGTTTTACACTGCCGCGCTTGGTTATCGATTGCCCACGCCTTCAACCCATGCCAGTGCCAAAAACGCGGTCCCAAAACCCGCTGGTAACACCGTAACGGCGGGTCTGCACCTTGTTGGCGTGGTGAAGCGAATGCCACTGCTTGCGTTTTTTAAGCCAGGAACTCTTGCCGCGCCAATGGTGCACCGCGTGGTGCGTAATGGCATAAGCCAAATAACCTGTGACCAGGCCCAAACTCAAGGCGCATGCGTCCCACACGTTGCTCAGCAGCAAGGTCGGCAAAAACACCAGTGTCAAAAACAACGTCGCGCTAAACAGGGTGGGCGCACAAATAAGCGCGCTGGGTCGCGCATGATGCTCGGCGTGCCAGCCTTTGAACGGCTGCAGGCCGTGCAGTACAAAGCGGTGCAGCACGTATTCAACCCATGTCCAGCTCAGCAAACCGGCCGCGACAAGCAACGCCAGTTCAGGCCACAAAGCCAGCGGAGCGCGCCATATCAACACGCCAGATAGCGCTACCACCACGCCGCCGTACAACGCAAAGTCTGCCCCGTAAGCCGCCCGGCTGTGCTCCAGCGCCAGCAAGGCCATGTCAGTGCCCGGTGGCGTCCGCCGGGCGGCTGGCTTCAAACAGGAACCAGGTGCGGCGCTCGCTTTCGTCGATGTAGTTTTCGATCAGGCTGGCTGTGGCAATGTCTCCATGCTCGTCGCACACGCCGTGTGCTTCGCGCAAGCGAGCGGTAACGGTTTTGTTGTCGTCGCAGAGCTCTGCCAGCATGTCGGCGGGCTCAACGTACTCAGCATCGTTGTCCAAAATCCGCTGGGTGCGGCCAATGTGGCCAATTGAGCGTAGAGTGGTACCCCCCAGTTTGCGAATACGCTCGGCAATTGGGTCGGCCATGGCGTAAATTTGGTCGGCTTGCTCGTCCAGCATCACGTGGTAGTCACGAAAGTGCGGGCCGGACATGTGCCAGTGAAAGTTTTTTGTCTTGAGGTACAGCGCGAACACGTCAGCCAAAATGCCGTTCATGGCGGCTGACACGTCTTTAGTTGCAGCGGCTTTCAGGTCGGTGGGGGTTAACAGCGGTGCGTTTTGCTTTTTCTGCGCAGTTTGTTTAGTCATGGCAATGCTTTCTTTGGTCAGTTAAAAAGAAGTGTTCATTAGCGCAGGTGCAGCACTCAAGGGCTGTAGGTTGCAACGCCGTTGTACCCAGTGCATACGGCTTGACTTGATACGCGACGAGGTGTGCTTTTTATGTGCTGTTGTGTGCGTTAGCGAACATACAAAATCGTTACAAATGCCTATACTGCCGTCCAATGAATAACAACCCCCAAAAAAATCACATTCTGGCCGCCTTGGGCGGTGCCGAATGGCAACGCTGGAAGCCTTTATTGGAGTACATAGAGCTGCCCCTTGGTCATGTTTTGTACGAGCCAGGCAAAACCTTGAGCCATATGTACTTTCCTACAACGGCCATCATTTCATTGCTGTACGTGATGGAAAACGGCGCGTCTGCAGAAATCGCCGTCGTTGGTAATGACGGCTTGGTGGCTGTGTCAATGTTCATGGGTGGTGGCTCCACGCCCAGCCGTGCCGTGGTGCAAAGCGCGGGGCATGGCTTTCGCCTGAAGGCCAAGGACATGAAGGACGAGTTTGACCGGGGAGGCGCAGTTCTGCATCTGCTGCTGCGCTACACCCAGGCGTTGATTACTCAAATGTCGCAAACGGCCGTTTGCAACCGCCACCATTCGCTAGACCAGCAGTTGTGCCGCTGGCTGCTGCTCAGTTTGGACAGGCTGGACGGAGACGAGCTGGTCATGACGCAAGAGCTGATAGCCAACATGCTCGGCGTGCGCCGCGAGGGCGTGACCGAGAGCGCCACCAAGCTGCAAACCGCCGGGCTGATTCGTTATGCGCGTGGTCGCATCACTGTGCTGGACAGGCCAGGCCTTGAAAAACGCACCTGCGAATGCTATGGCGTCGTCAAAAAAGAATATGACCGACTGCTGCCTGCAAAAATTGCCAAATAGCGCTGGGCTGTAGTCCATCGCCGCTTTTTCGCAGTTTTCATCGCAAGTTTCAGCGCTATGTGCGGTACCCCGCAGAAACTGGCTCAAGTTTGCGCTAACCTTGCGCATCGTTCAAGTCTGCTACATTTTCAGCAGCAGGGCCGTGGCATATTCCTTCACCTTGAAGGGCAGCAGCGCACCAGAGAGTCCCTCATGGCTTCCCCCAGTAACCACCTGATTGATTTGCTTCCCCGCAAAGACCGCTTGCGCTTTATCGACGCCTGCGAGCATATTGAATTGCCTTTGGCCCAAGTGCTGTGTGAGCCCGGCAAGCCCACCAAATACGTGTATTTTCCTACCGAGGGTTTTATATCGTTAATCGCTGTAGTTAAAGGCAGCCCCGGCGTAGAAGTTGGCATGGTGGGCCGCGAAGGCATGCTGGGCGTGCAATTGGCACTCGGTGTGGCCACTGCCCCGCTGCATGCGCTGGTACAAGGCTCGGGTACGGCATGGCGAATTGGCACCAAAGCCTTCAAGGCGGAGCTGGCTGCCAGCCCGCAGCTGCAAAGCGAGCTGCATCGCTACCTGTATGTGCTGATGGCGCAATTAGCTGAATCAGCCGCTTGCGTGCGGTTTCATCAAATCGGCCCCCGCCTGGCACGCTGGCTGCTGATGAGCCAGGACCGCTCGCAAACCAACACGTTTGAAGTTACGCAAGAGTTTTTGGCATACATGCTGGGTGTAAGGCGCGTCGGCATCACTGCTGCAGCTGGGGCGCTACAAAAAAGCGGCTTGATCAGTTACAGCCGGGGCAAGCTGACCGTTCTTAACCGCAAGGG